>CAZZVO010000028.1:0-22523 GCA_964657505.1 uncultured Mucilaginibacter sp. | reverse complement strand
ATCAAACCAAACATACAACACTTTTCCATCAGCTCCTTTCACCGGAACTTTTACGCCCCATTCCAGATCGCGCGTCATCGCCCGCGGCTGCAAACCACCGTTTAACCAGGATTTACACTGACCTAAAACGGTTGGCCGCCACGCTTCCCGGCTGTCGATATAAGCTTCAATTTCCGGTTGCATTTTATCCAGCGGCAAAAACCAATTGGTGGTTTTACGTAAAATTGGTGCTTGTCCTGATAAGGTTGAATGCGGGTTGATCAGATCAGTCGGGTTTAACGAAGTGCCACATTTTTCGCACTGATCGCCGTACGCATTTTCATTTCCGCAAACGGGGCACGTTCCTACAATGTATCGATCAGCCAGAAATTGCTGTGCACTTTCATCAAAATATTGCTCGGTTGATTCTTCCGTAAAAACGCCTTTATCATACAAATTCTTAAAAAAATCCGCCGCCGTTTCGTGATGTGTTTGCGAAGATGTACGATGGTAAATATTAAATGAAATCCCAAAATCACGGAAAGAATCACCAATAATTTTGTGGTATTTATCCACCACTTCCTGCGGAGAAACGCCTTCTTTTCGCGCTTTTAACGTAATTGGAACGCCGTGCTCATCAGAACCGCACACAAAAATCACGTCTTTTTCTTTCAGCCGAAGGTAACGCACATAAGTATCGGCCGGAATATAAACGCCAGCCAAATGGCCAATGTGCACGGGACCATTGGTGTAAGGCAGCGCGGCAGTTACGGTATATCTTTTTATCTGATGATCTTCCAAAGTATTTGCGGGGATATTTTTTAATTTGCAAAGATAAGCCAATTTGCCCGCTCTTAAAATTTGGTTTGCATTATATGAAAATCATCCAGCCACCGTATTTAAAAAAAGGCGATAAAGTTGCCATCACTTGTCCCGCGAAAAAATTGCCGCATCCAATGACGGACGCGATTGCGCTTTTAGAATCCTGGGAACTGGAAGTAGTTTTGGGCGAAACCGTAACGGCAGAATTCCATCAATTTGCCGGAAATGATACTTTGCGGGCTTCGGATCTAAGTCGATTTATAGCGGATAGCAGCATCAAAGCCATTTTTGCAGCGCGCGGCGGTTACGGAACAATCCGGATGATTGACGATGTTGATTTTATGCCGGTAAAAGAAGCACCAAAATGGATCATCGGTTTTAGTGATATTACGGTTTTGCACGCGCACGTTTTTGCAAATTTTGGTTTGCAAAGTATCCACGGACAAATGCCGATGACAATTCCAGACGGAACATCTGCATCACTCCAAACTTTACGAAAAGCTTTATTTGGAGAAGAGTTTAGTTATCATTTCTCCGCAGAAAAACTAAACCGCGAAGGCGAAGCACAAGGCATTTTAGTTGGCGGGAATTTAGCTTTGTTATTGGCTGTTTCCGGCTCTGTTTCTGATTTTGACTACGATGGCAAAATTTTGTTTATAGAAGATGTAGGCGAATATTTATACTCCATCGACCGGATGATGCGCACTTTAAAACGTGCCGGGAAACTTAAAAACCTGGCTGGTTTAATGGTTGGCGGTTTTACAGAACTGAAAGACAACGAAATCCCGTTCGGGCAAACTGTTGAAGATATTATTTTTGAAGTAGTTAAAGAATATGATTATCCGGTTTGCTTTAATTTTCCTGCCGGACATATTGCTAATAATCAGGCTTTGATCTTCGGAAAAATGTTAAATTTAGCTGTGCAAAAACAGCATGTCGCTGCAACCTGTATTTAACATGTCCACTTTCGAGAACCTGAAGAAATATAAAAATTTCGGCCTGCTGATGACTTCCTTTTGTGTAGGTATTTTTCTCAGCATTGATAAAAAATGAACTCCAAATGGCTGTTTGCTGTATTTTTATTGCTGATCGGTTTTAAAGGAAGCAGTCAGAATACGTTATTAAAAGGAGATTATACTGAAGCGATCAGCATCAACGTCAACCAAAAATATGTTTTTAAAAATTCTGCTGTTGGTTTTGGAAAGCAGCAGGAATATCCCAAGAAAAAGAAAAACCGAACCAATTATTTATTCGAAAAAGAAAGAAATACCTGCTGGTTTAGCTTAACTGTTCCGGCGGATGGTTTTCTCACTTTCGAAATTTCCCCTATTTCTATCGAGGATGATTACGACTGGATGCTTTTTAAGGAAAATTTAATCAATGCAACCGATAATTCGATTGATTATAACCATCCGGTACGCAGCAATAACAGTCGCAATGATTTTTCCGTCAACGGAAAAACTGGCTTAAAAGATGGTTTTACCGAAAACTTTACTTCTCCCGGACCAGGAAAAAGTTTCTCCAAACCAATTGAAGTCCGCCAAGGCGAAAATTATATCCTGGTGGTTGATAATATTTATCCCGGTGGCAAAGGGTTTACGTTTACTTCTGCTTTGCAAAATATTTTACCTTCCCAAATCCCGGCTATTGTTGTTTCTGGGATAATTAGTGATAACCAAAGCATGCAGCCGCTTGCTGCAACTTTGACTGCGGAAGATGCTTCTGGAAATCGGGTAGCTTCTGCCGTTTCAGATTCTTTAACAGGAAAATTTAGCTTTAAAATACCTGCGGGAAGTAAATGCACGGTTGCCATCGACAAAAAAGGTTATGTATTGCTTAACGGTTTTTTGCCGGTAAAAACAGCATCACAGCAAAATTACGCGCTGCAAAAACTGAAAACGGATGCACATATTATTTTTTACAACATCTGTTTTCAGCCCAACAGTCCCGCAATTGTTAACACTTCCGGAACAGATTTAAACCGCTTGCTTAATTTTCTAACCACGGAAAAGGACTGGAAAATCCGGATCATTGGCCATACCAACGCCAATGTTTTTACGGATGAGCATTATCTGCAGCAATTATCCGAAAGGCGCGCCTGGGCAATCAAAAATTTTCTATTACAACACGGCATCGCCAATGAGCGCATGCGATGTTTTGGTTTAGGCGGAAAAAACCCTTTGTACGACAATAAAAAACCCGAAGAAGCGGTTAAGAATCTTCGGGTTGAGATCGTGCTGGAAAGGTGATGCCGTTTTTATCAGAGTAAAAATTTACCTTCCGATAAGATTATTATAAAGCTGTTCTGTGTTTGATACAGGCCAAATGTAAGAAGGAGAGGTAGGAAGTACGGTAGGAACATTTGATTTTGCAGGAATTGCTGCATCTAAGCGCCAAAGGTCATTCCAGCGTAAGCCTTCGCCCAAGAACTCAATATTTCTTTCTTGCAAAATTGCAGCAATCAAAGCTGATGAACTGCCAAGACCTGCAGCCGTGAATGTTGTAGTTGCATCAGACCGTTGCCGGACAGCATTCAGTAATGCAATTGCCTGAGCATCCAAAGCACTTGTAGTACGCGCACGTGCTTCTGCTAAATTTAGCAATACTTCAGGATATCGCATTACTGGTGCCCAATCTGTATAGGTAGTAGCTACTGTCCATTTGGTCACATAGTAGTGTCCGCTTTTTAAGCTAACAAAGCTCCTTCTGGAGTCTGTACTTTTCCAGCCAGCATCAGCATATACACCAGTTGGGTTTAAGTAGAACTCTGATGAACCTAATCCACCAAAATAGTCAGCTAAAGCATTTTGCCCACCCACAAGCTCTGTACTGGTAAATGGCATAGAAAATATAGATTCGGTTGTAGTATAATTTTTGTAAACATTAGAAAGCGTTGCCTGCAAAGCATATGGCACACCTGTGGTAGCTGTAAATGGTGCTGTAGTTGAGCTAACAATTTTATTAGCCTCAGTAATTACGTTAGTATATTGCTGCATACTTAAATAAACCCTTGTTAAAAATGCCGTAGCTGTATTTTGGGAAGCTCTTGTAGTATTAGATGCTGCGTCCAGTGTAGTACCTGAAGTATAATAAGCTATTGGCAAAGCTGCTTCTGCAGCACTTAAATCAGCAACGATTTGCGCATATACCTGGGCAACTGTTGCTGGAGCCAAATTATATGTCCCGTATGTTGAAATTCCTGTTAAACGCAAGGGTACACCCGGACTTGAACCAGCATTAACAGCATAAGGCTGACAATACATATTTAAAAGTGCATAATAAGACACAGCCCGTATAAACTTTGCTTCGGCAATATAGTTGGCAGATAATGCAGAACCAACCACAGCGGTACCTGTAGAAGCCATACCATCAATAAAAAGGTTACAATCGTTTATGGCCAAATAGCACTGTGCCCATAAATTAATAACTTCTGAACTGGTGCTGCTTACTGTTTCTGTCCAAGTTTGATAAGCTGTTACAGAGTTAGCTGTAGCATTTATCCAGTTGTCCGCTTTTACATCGTTATATACCTGAAATCTTCCTCCATATAATTGTCCGTTTCTGATTGTTGTATACAATCCTAAAACCTGAGCCTGAATACGTAGTGCGGTAGAGAACGGGGCAGTTCCTGCAACAACTACTGTAGGGTTAACCGGATTAAGCTTACTTTTTTGGCAAGCATAGCTGCTAAGCAGTGCTATACTCATTATGAATATAAATTTCTTTTTCATTGATTTCGAATTGATGATTAAAACTTAACGGAGAATCCTGCAGTAAACGTTCTGCTATTGCCTACGGTATTTCTGTCGATACCAGGCGCACTGTTAGTAATTCCGTTTGAGCTTACTTCAGGATCAGGTCCTGGATATTTAGTAAGTATAAACAGGTTTTGTGCAGTAGCGTAAATACGCAGGCTTGACATACCCAATTTACTTAGGAAAGGCCGTGGCAGTGTATAGCCAAGATTAATCGTTTTAAGCTTTAAGAAGTCTCCATTATAAGTATTAAAATCAGTTGGGAATGAAGTACCGTTAGATACGTTATCACCAAAAACAACTTTAGGATAGTTGGATATTTGGCCAGGCGTAGTCCAGTGGTCTAAAATTACGGTTGAGTTGTTCCAAAAACGTTGATCTGTTAAAGTAGCTTGTGTTCCGTAATATACATAGAATCCAAGTTGATAAGTAAATAACACATTCAGATCAAAATTCTTATAGCGGAAGGTATTGCTAAAACCGCCTATCTCCTTTGGCGTAGCATTTTTGTAGTCGCTTGCATCTGCTGTTTGAGTGATAGCGGGCGCATTGGTGCCATCTAAGTAATACCAGTGTTGTGTACCTGTAAAGGTGTATTCTACTTGCTGTCCTTTACCATTAACAAATATCCTTCTTCCATTAGCAGGATCAATGCCAGCTGACTTAACAATAAACAAGTCGCCCACAGAACCACCAACCTTGTTAATATTGGTAACTTCTAAACTTGAAGTTGAATAGGTAAAGCTATTTGTACCCGGTATTAATGCTGTAATTTTGTTTTTGTTAAAACTGATGTTAAAGTTTGAACTCCATCTAAAATCTTTTGATCTTATAATGTCAGCATTTACGGTAAATTCTAAACCTGTATTGTACATTGAACCAATGTTAACCAAAGAGCTACTGTATAATCCTGCTGATGGTGCTGACGGTACGTTAAATATCAAACCGCTGATGTTGTTTCTATAATATGCAAGCTCACCTGTAATACGGTCGTTTAAAATTCCGAAAGTAATGCCAGCATCTGTTTTTTTGCTGGTCTCCCAGCCTAATGCGTTATTGCCGTTTCCATTCGGTGCAAGCGATGCGCTGCCATTATATAAGCTGCTGCCATAAGTTGTTTGAGAAGCATAAAACGGAAGGCCGGCATTGTTACCTACCACAGCATAGCTGCCTTGAAATTTAAAACTGCTGAATATTTTATCAGCACCTATATTACTCCAAAACTTTTCTTGAGTAATTGCCCAGGCAGCACCTACTCCGGGGAAATAACCATACTTTTTGTCTGTACCAAAAGCGGAATATCCATCCTTGCGTAAAGTAGCACTTAAAAAATATTTCTGACCAAAATTGTAATTTAAACGACCAAAAAACGAAACCAGGTAATCTTGACTATTAGATAAACCACTTGTAGCTAAGTTAACATAACCAGCTTGTATTACATTAAATGCCGGGTCTGAAAGCACACTTCGGTTTAAACCAAAGCCATAAATACTGGTAGCTTGCTGTTCATTACCCAACAATAAAGAAAAATTATTTTTTTGAAAAAAGGTGTAATCAAATTGAGCTGTGTTATCCCAAACATAGCGCTTATTTTGCGAGTAAGAATCTGTAGCTGATGCACTATTAGTAACTACACCTGTTGAACTGACAGCGAAGTTGGAAACCGGATTAGTAAAGCTGTCATTAGTTGAATAGATATAATCAACGCCATAAGTTGTTTTTAACGTAATCCATGGTAATGGCTTAATTTGTAAGTAAATGTTGGCTGCTAGGTGGTTAAGCTCATTATTTTGCCTATCCAGGTCTAAGGTTGGTATAGGGTTTGGATAACTAATGGAAATCCCTTTATCGCCCATAATACCAATACCTGCACCAGTTGGGTTTAAATTGTAAGTTCCATCATTATTATACGGGCTTAAGTTTGGTGGCAGCAATACAGCAAGCCTTCCTAAACCTGCAGTTGCATAAGCCTCGCTACTTAAAGAACCTGAGGAAGTGGCAGCAAGGTTCATCTGATCTGTATAAGACAACTTAACACCCATGCTTATAATTTTACTGGCCTGATGGTTAATATTGAAGAGTATGCCTTTGGTATTAAAACTATTTTTTTGAAGGATACCCTCCTGGTTGCCGTACGTTGCGGAACTATAATAAGTTGTTCTGTCTGTTCCGCCTGATATACTTACACTACTATTGTAAGATGTGCCTTTTCTATACAAAAGTTTTTCCCAGTTAGTATTTATTGGGTTACCACTTGCATCAGTATTTGTAGCTATAAAATAATTGCTGGCATTATATAAACCTGCATTTACTAACGCTTCATTCTTTTCGGCTACGTACTGAGCAGCATCTAAAACCTTTGGTAACCTGGTTGCACTTGTTGTGCCTACCCAACTATCCAAACTTACAACCGCATTACCTTTTTTACCTTTTTTTGTGGTGATAAATACCACGCCGTTTGCCGCACGGCTACCATAAATAGCTGTTGAAGCACCATCTTTAGCAATATCTATGCTTTCTATATCATCAGGATTGATGTTTCCCAAAGGGTTACTGCCGGATTCACCACCGCCGATGTTACCTGTACCAGCAGTTCCATCATTAGCACTGAAACTTACCACACCATCTACTACAATCAACGGCTGAGAGCCTAAGGATATAGAGTTGGTACCCCGAATGTGAAAAATTGGAGCTGTGTTCAAAACACCGCTGGGTATTGTAATTTGCACTCCAGAGGCTTTACCAGCAAGAGCTTGCTCAAAGTTTTGTACTGGTTGCTCAATAATATCCGAACCTTTTATCGTAGCAATACTTCCAACACTCTCCCTTTTGGATTGTGTACCATAACCAATAACCTGAACCTCGTTTAATGTACTGGCGGAACCAGATAGGGTTACATTCAATTGATTACTACTTGGAACAATCGTTTGGACGTTATATCCAATAAAACTAAATACAAGTGTTTGCCCAGTCGGTAATTTGATAGAATAACTGCCATCAGGCCCGGTTTGAGTACCAGTTCTTGTCCCTTTTACCATCACACTTACGCCTGGCAAAGGTAATCCATCTTCTTTTCCAGTCACAATTCCGGATATTGTTCGTATTTGAGCAAATATTGCTTCAGAAAAAACGAATAATACCAGAAAAGTCATTAGTAATTTTCTTTTCATACTTATTTTTATAATAAAACCGTTGTAATGTACGTGATATTTTATGATAACGTACATATCTCCTCATTTTTTTGCAAAAAATACTGAATTATATTCCTTTTGTTACAAATTCCTTTTAATCTACTACTTCTCCTTGTACTTCTTTTATCCACCTAAAAATAATTATAAATTTCAGTACCTGCTATTGCATAGTACAATCTTAAACATATATCTTTGTATTATGATATTGGAAAATACGCAAACCCAAATGAGGAAAGGGATACTCGAATATTGTATCCTTGCCATTATTTCCCGAGGGGAAATTTATGCCTCAGATATTATCGCCGAGCTGAAAAACGCAAAGTTGCTGGTGGTGGAAGGTACTTTATACCCGCTCCTCACCCGGTTAAAAAACAATGGCTTGCTCAGTTACAACTGGGTAGAATCCACTTCCGGGCCGCCCAGAAAATATTATCAGCTCACTACCGAAGGCTCAGTGCTGCTTAAACAGCTTGATAAAACCTGGCAAGAGCTGTCTTTTGCCGTCGAAGTATCTCTAAAAGACCGTAACAACAACCTATAAAACTTACCTTACCATGAACAAAACGATTATCATCAATATAAATGGCATCATTTTCCATATCGAAGAAGACGCTTACGAAATCCTTAAAACGTATATGACCGGCATTAAAAAGCATTTTGCCGGCACAGACGACAGCTTTGAAATTACTACGGATATTGAAAACCGGTTGGCAGAAATGTTTTCCGATTTGTTAAAAAAAGACGGCAAACAGGTTATTGTTACGGCTGATGTAACGGCCGTTATTTTACAAATGGGCACCATCGAAGATTTCTCTACAGAAGCCCAGGAACCTGCTTTTACTGCCGGAACCGGTGATGGTTATACAGACCGCAGCTTGTTCCGCGACCCGGAAGACCATTTAATTGGTGGCGTTGCTGCTGGTATTGCCAACTATTTTGGTGTGGAAGCGGTTTGGATACGCTTAGTTTTTGCAGTGGCACTTTTTGGTGCTGGCAGCGGTTTCTTAATTTACATTATCTTGTGGGCAATCATCCCAAGGGCAAACACACGGGCCGAAAGAATGGCCATGAAAGGCGAAAAAGCAGATTTACAAGGTTTTAAACGAAGTTTTGATGAAGAACTAAAAAACGTAAAGCAATCTTTATTAAATGCTAACCGCGAAGCAAAACCAATTATTTACAAAATGAGGGATTTTATCGGCGAATTTTTTTTGCTCTTAAAACGCTTTTTTAACGGGAGCGGTAAAATTTTCCTAAAGCTCGTGGCAATCGTTATTATCGCTATCTGTGTTAGCGTTATCATTGCTTTGCTGGTAACGCTGATTGTGTATTCTGCCAACCAATCTGTTTTTACACACGGACTTTCGCCGTTTAATATCGTTAATTACGAATTCAGCAATATTTTGTACGCCTGCGGATTTTTGGTTTGCGCCATCCCGCTTTTGGGCTTGATCCTGTTTACCATCCGCGTAGCGTTTTCCAGGATCGTGTTTGGCCGTAGCATTGGTTTTATTTTGCTGATCGGATGGATTGCTGCCTTAAGCACGGTTATTTATTATGCTTCAAAAGTAGCATCCGATTTTAAAACTTCGGCCAGCTTTAGCCAGAATATGGATATTATGCAAAGTCAGAACCAGCATTACCTGCTTAAACTTAATGACGTTAAAATGCTGACCAAAGAAGACAGCATGACTTTAGGCATCAAGAAAAATGATTTTGCCAATAAGATTATCGTAAACACCAACGACCAAAGTGATAGCGATATCAGTCCGGAAAACGTTTCATTGTTTATAGAAAAAAGCGGAAACGAATTTCCGTCACTGGTAGAATCTTACCGCTCGCAAGGTTCAAATTATCAGGAAGCTTTGGTAAATGCACGCAATACGTCGTACAATTTTGTGCAGGAAGATTCTGTTATCAAATTCGACCGCAAATTATTACCGGTAAAAAGAGCATTGTGGCGCGACCAAAAAATTGACCTCACCCTAAAACTTCCTTTAAATGCCGTTATAACTGTTGATGAAAAACTTGGCCAGATATTGCGTGACGTGGATTTATACGGCTGTTATAACGACGACGATAAAAACTGGGGTAAACGTTTGGCCAAATTTAAAATGACCGAAACAGGTTTGGTTTGCCTGAAAGACAGCACGAAACATCACGAAAACGAACACAAAGAGTAGTATTTTTCAGTTAATTGGTGCTGTCATTTCGACCGCAGGGAGAAATCTTCTTCAAAACGAACTAACCTTTATTTGTAGAAGAAGATTTCTCCCTGCGGTCGAGATGAACTGAATTGCCAACGCGGAAGCAGAATCAAATAGCAAAACCAAACGATACTTCTTTTATCACCTAAAAAATAATTTATCAAAACTGTAACCAAATGCACCCTTGCTGCATCTTACTTAAAAACAACAGAAAGATAAATACAAAACAAGGCTTGGGTAACACCATTCAAACCTGATCCCGTAAACTTTAAATCCATCATTTTTAAAAAAGAAGGTTTTTCTTTTCCGTGGTTCTTATTGCCTAAATTTTACAACCATGAACAAGCTTTTTACTTACGCCGTACTTCTTTTATCCACCCAAATCTTTAGCCGGACTGCTTTGGCGCAACTAAAATCAACCGCAACAATTTCCGGAATGGTGGTTGATGCGCAACAAAAGCCGCTGGATTATACCACTGTAAGTTTGTTAAAAGCCAAAGATTCTTCCTTAGTAAAAGGAGCATTGACCGATACCAAAGGCCAATACAAAATTTCGGGCGTTGTAACTGGGAAGTATTTGGTTTCGGTTACAATGATCGGTTTTCAAAAAACTTATTCCAAACCGTTTGCCATTAGCGAAACAACTGATGTTTTGGTTGAAAAATTAGTATTGGTTGCAGGAAGCCGTCAGCTAAACGCAATTTCGGTAGTTGGGCAAAAAGCGTTGATCGAAAGAAAAGCAGACCGGACCGTTTTAAATGTAGAAAACAGTGTGTTAGCCGCTGGCAATAACGCATTGGAGATTTTACAAAAAGCACCCGGCGTTACTTTGGATAAAGATGATAACATTAGCCTGAAAGGAAAACAAGGCGTAACGGTAATGATCAACGATAAACTAACCTACCTTTCTTCGGCACAACTGGCCACTTTGTTAAGATCTACTGATGGCAATTCGATCCAGTCTATCGAAATCATCACCAACCCTTCTGCAAAATATGATGCTGCCGGAAATTCGGGGATCATCAACATCAAACTTAAAAAGAATAAATCTGTGGGCACAAACGGCAGTTTAATTTTAGCTGGTGGTTTTGGTGCTTATCCCAGAACCAGCGAATCGCTTACTTTAAACCATAAGGAAGGAAAATTTAATTTTTTTGGTTCGTACAATCATGGCGACCGCCAACAATACAATAACCTAAATATCGATCGTGTGGTCGGAAGTGGTAATAATACCACCTATTTTAACCAAAAAACGTTTATGCCCGAAACGAATTATTACAACAATTACCGCTTTGGTATAGACTACGATATTACCAAAAAACATACCATCGGTTTTTTGATAAACGGTTATTTTAACGGTGAACAAAATCATAATATAGCCAATACGTTAATTGGGGCGCATGATGGCGTTACAGATTCATTGCAAAAAACGTATTCAGATTTGCATCAAACGTATAAAAATTTCGCTTTTAACCTGAATGACCGTTTGCAGTTGGATACTTCTGGACAGGAATTAGCGATAGATTTGGATTATTCTAAATTTAACAATAACAATATCGCGCAGTACAATACCGATTTCTTTTTAGCTAATGGCGATGAGCAACATACGCCGTTATCATTACGCAACCAAACGCCATCTGTTATCACCATTAAAACCGGCAAGGCAGATTACACTAAAAATATTAAAAAGATTGGGAAACTGGAGGCTGGCGTTAAACTAAGCGACGTACAAACAGATAACGATTTGCAGGCGCAAAAACTTGCTGGCAGCAGCGGTTATATTAACGATGCTGCACGAACCAACCGCTTTATTTACACCGAAAAAATTAGTGCAGCTTATATCAATTTTAGCCACTCGTTTAAAAAGCTTTCGGTACAGGCTGGTTTGCGGGCAGAAAATACCAGCTCTAACGGAAACTTAATCACCACCAACCAAATTGTTGAACGAAACTATTTAAACTTTTTTCCAAGTTTGTTTTTGCAGGAAAGTATCAACGCTAAAAACGACGTTGGTTTTACATACAGCCGCAGGATCGACCGCCCAAGTTATGATAACTTAAATCCGTTTATTTCTTACCTTGACCAATACACTTACGAAAAGGGCAACCCGTTTTTAAAACCGCAGTACACGCAATCGTTCGAACTGAATTATACTTACAACAAAACTATTAATGTGAGTTTAAGCTATAGCCGTACCCGCGACGTAGCAACCGAAGTAATTCAAACCGTAGGTAAGGCAACTTATGTTACCCAGCTAAATTTACAAACTCAAAACGCTTATGGCATCAACGTTAATGCACCATTTACTTTTGCCAAATGGTGGACGGGTAATTTAAACTTAAATAGTTTTTATTTAGGGTTCAAGTCTGATTCCTTGCTTGGTGCCAACCTAAACAGAGGCCGTGTTGCCTTTCAAGTTAAAGCTTTACAAACCTTTACTTTTGGCAGTGGCTTTAAAGCTGAGCTTTCCGGAGATTACCAATCGCCGCTGGTTTACGGTGTTTTTAATATCAAACCACAATATGCGGTTGATGCCGGTTTAAGCAAATCCTTCGCCAATAAAAAAGCAAACGTTAAGTTTTCGGTAAGCGATATTTTCAACACGCGCACCAACAACCTGAGCAGTAATTATTCAAACACCAATATCAACATTTACCAAAAGCGGGACTCGCGCGTAGCTTTACTTACTTTAACCTACAATTTTGGCAACAGTAAATTGGCAACACGCAACCATAACAGCGGCTCGGACGCGGAAAAAAACCGTGTAAAAAGCGGCAACTAAATTAATTAACCATAAAAACAGCATTGCCAAAAAGCAATTTTCCATTCTCCCAGAAGCTGCGGAACAATGGGTCGTCGGCCAGATAAACAACCGTGCCACGGCCCATATCCTGCACGCCAATTAGCAAACCATCCTGCAAATGTGCTTTTGCTTTTTGCCCGGCAAAACCAGCTACATAACCGTCTTTGCGGATTGTACCGACATTCCAGCCATCTTCCAGAAAGTTGTATAATTTATCATCGGTTTTCAAAGTGTAGTAATAATTGGGGAAACCGAAACCCAACGGATGTGTATTATCGATATTGATTTTGTAAATGGCTCCGGCAATATTCCCGCTGATGGACGTGCGTTCGCGGGCATCAAATGCCTTAATTTGCTCGTAAGGTTTCTTTTTTGCGCCGGGTTTTGCGTCCGCATCTACATCCGGTTTTTTATCTTCTTTAAGTTTTATGACGAAGCTTCTTTTACCGGCAACTTTTGAGAGGGCGTTTTCCATCAAAATCAATTTACCGCCGCTGTTCGTCCAGCTTTGCAAATCCTCCGCAGGGAAATCAGGATAATTCCCGTCGGGGAAAATAGCCACGTCAAAATCGCTCCATTTTGTGCGGCCGAGATCTTTCGCGTTCACCAAACTAACCGGATAATGCAGTTCGTTTTCAAAATAAAACCAAACTTCGCCAAAAGCGGCAGCCGAAACACCTTCGCCCGTAACCAGCAAAATTTTAGGTTTGGTGATGGCGTGAACGGTAGAAAAACCCAAATCGTTCCCCTTCTCCACAAAACCAGAACTTAAAGGCGTTAAATTTCGGTTGAACGTTTTGGCGACGGATTGAACAGTTGCATCAAAAGTTTTCTCCAGTTCTTTATTTCCGGCGCGGGTAATAATGAGCGAACCGGCATCAAAATTTTTACCTGATGCCGAAAACGGCAATTCGGTTACACGCACTTTTACATTCTTTTGCAGTAGCGCGGCCAGGAATTTTACATCTTCCACCGATTTCCACGCTGATATATAAGCGTAAGTTGTGTTGTTTTGATTGTAAACCGGCTCTTGCAATTTCATCGAAGTGGTTTGCGGCTTCAATGCTTCTTTTATCCCATAAGTTTTGATGCCAAAAACGTAAGGCAAGGACCAAGCCGTGATATCGTACGTATTAGAATCCGTCATAAAAGTTTTGGGTTCCATCAGCACATTTAATAAAATAGCTTTTGGCTGCGCTGAAGTGATCACCATATCATTCGCATCGATATTAACTTTTTCTGTTTTTCCGGTGATGTAGTTGAAACCGCTTGCAGAACTTCCTCCGCCAAAACCATATTGGATACTGTTTTTATCGAACAATTTTGCGAGTGCTTTTAACTTGTCCGTATTCTCATTTTTAACCACGTAAGTTTTATATTCTCCCGGCGGATTGCTTTTCGCACGATCAAAAAACGCTTTAAATTCCGTCAGTAATTTTTTGGTGTTGGCCGAAGCAACTTCCACCGTACTTAAACCGGTTGTTAAATGATGCGCCACCCGATCTGATAACCTCAACGTATCGCCGGAAGTAGTTTTTACAGCCAAACCGGCGCTAATTCCGCCTTGCTCGAAAGTCATGCCGATAGAACCATTGTAAAGCGGATAAGTATCGCCGTACGATGGATACAGCAAATCGAACTCCTCTTTGGTAAAATACAGCCAGCCGTTTTGGTCGAAATACTTGGCGTTATTTTTCCCGATGGTGGTTTGAAACTCGCGCTGCCACGGCGTAATATTTTTATGGAAAGGTTCGGCAGCAGGCGCAAAATAATACGGTGCGTTATAACCTTGCTCGTGGAAATCAACATGAACTTCGGGCAACCATTTGTTGTATAATGCCAATTTTGCCTGCGATTCTTTTTGAGTTTGCCAGGCCCAGTCGCGGTTCATATCAAAATAATAATGATTGTAGCGTCCGCCCGGCCAAGGTTCGCGGTGCTCGCGCGCAGCAGGATCAGCATCCGGCGGCGTG
This sequence comes from uncultured Mucilaginibacter sp., assembly GCA_964657505.1. Classification (GTDB taxonomy): domain Bacteria; phylum Bacteroidota; class Bacteroidia; order Sphingobacteriales; family Sphingobacteriaceae; genus Mucilaginibacter_A. The sequence continues at coordinate 7,793 of CAZZVO010000028.1, read as the reverse complement.
GCATGAACTGGCGTATAAAAGTTAACGTAACGATCGCGGCCGTCGGGATTCTGGCAAGGATCAATCACCACAACCGTATTTTTCAACCAGTTTTTAGTTTTGGAGTTTGAAGGATCAACCATTTCGTACAGCATTTCCATTGCAGCTTCGCTGGAACTTGGTTCGTTGCCGTGGATGTTATAACTCAGCCAAACAATGGCCGGGAAATCTGTGCTTCCAGAACCTGTAGCAAGTCCGGCCAAACGCAAGTTATTTTGGCGGATCTCTTCCAATCGTCCTACATTTTCATCCGAAGCAATGAATGCAGCCAAAAGCGGACGGCCTTCGCTCGTGCTTCCATATTGAACCAACTTTACATTTTTTGAAGCCTGCGCGATGTACCTGAAATATTCGGCAATGTGGTAATGGTAAGTGAATTGATCGCCTAAAGTATAACTCAAAAACTCGGCCGGCGATTGGATTTTTTGTGCTTTTGAAGCTGTAATACAAAAAAGTATCGATAAAAACAGTATCAGTTTTTTCATGGAAAGGGAAAAGGTTTCGAAAAGCCTAAGCTATTGATTTTTGCGTAGGATTTGTTTTTGTAAAAGGAAATTTGCAGAAAAGCTATTTTAGAAAATGGCGGGAAACTAAAACAAGAATTATGAAAGCTGCGCTGCATACTGTTTTTACCCCAATAAAAACAGTATCTTATTTCCAGATTCCTTAAAATTGCAAAAAGCAAATCCATGACAACCGAACAGCTTTACCAAATCTTTCAACAGCATCCGCAAATTTGCACTGATACACGCAACATCATTCCCAACAGTATTTTTTTCGCGTTAAAAGGGGCGAATTTCAACGCCAATACTTTTGCAGAAAAAGCTTTGGAAATGGGCGCAGCTTACGCCGTTATTGATGAAGTAGAATATCGAAAAAGCGATCGTTATATTTTTGCGGATGATGTGTTAACAGTTTTGCAGGATTTAGCTCGGCATCATCGAAAACAATTAAATATTCCGGTTATTGGTTTAACAGGATCCAACGGAAAAACTACGACCAAAGAGCTGATTAACTCCGTTTTAAGCAAGCAATTTAAAACTTACGCCACCAAAGGAAATTTAAATAATCATATTGGTGTGCCGCTCACGTTGTTGTCCATTTCACGTGAAACAGAAATTGCGATTATTGAAATGGGAGCCAACCATCAGCGGGAAATTGCTTTTTTATGTAGCATTGCGCAACCAACACACGGCTTAATTACCAATATTGGCAAGGCGCATTTAGAAGGTTTTGGCGGGCCAGAAGGTGTTAAAAAAGGCAAAGGCGAATTGTTTGATTATCTGGAACAAAGCGGAACTGTTTTTGTAAACCACGATGATTTGGTTTTGGAGGAAATGGCTTTCCGCCGTCATTTTAAAAATGTGGTTTATTATGGAAAGGATGAAACGAATTTGGTTTCCGGGGAAATATTGGAAAATGTTCCGCTGTTAAAAATACAATGGCAGGCAAACGGATCAACATCAACGCAAAAAAACGAAACACAAACGCAGTTAACCGGAAGTTATAATTTCGATAATATTCTGGCAGCCATTTGTATTGGTCAATATTTTAAACTTTCTGCGGAGCAAATTGACGCAGGAATTGCTGGTTATCAGCCGGAAAACAACCGTTCGCAAATCCTTCAAACCAAAACCAATACTTTGATTTGCGATTATTACAACGCCAACCCAAGCAGTATGGAAGTTGCGATTAAAAATTTAGATGCCATTACTGCCGAAAAAAAAGTGTTGATTTTAGGCGATATGTTTGAATTGGGAGAAGCGTCTTCTGCAGAACACGAACTAATCATTAAAAAAGCAAACGAAATTACTGCCGACCAACGCATTTTTATTGGTGAAGCTTTTTACCAGCACCATGCTTCTTTTACCGGTACTTTTTATGCAAGCACGGATGCTGCTTTTATCGCCCTAAAGTCTTCGCCGATTATTAACGCAACTGTTTTAGTGAAAGGTTCCAGAAGTATGCGTTTAGAAAGTTTGCTGGAGGTTTTGTAGAAACAGGATTATGACCAATTGACAGGTTTAATCCTCAGAAATGATTTTGACCGAAGAAATAAAAAGAGTTTTAAACAGTAAAGCCACGAATCAGACGATCCGTGGCCTTTCTGTTTTTATCGATATAAAAGAAGTATTCTAATTCAGCTTATAAGGAGCAATCAGTTGAAACTCTGGAATTTTAACATCAAAATTGTGGTTATCTAACAAACGCAACATTTGATATTCGCCTTTCATGCTGCCCATTTCGGTTTTTAAATTACATCCCGAAACATATTCGTGCTGGCTGCCAGGTTCTATAACCGGTTGCAAACCAACAACACCTTCGCCTTCTACCTGGCGGTGCGTTCCGTTGGCATCAAAAATATTCCAATGGCGGCGCATGAGTTGCACTGCATAATCGGTCATATTTTCAATGGTAACTTTGTAGGCAAACATAAAATGCTCGCTCGACGGATTTGAATATTCTTGCTGGTACATCGTTTCGACAGAAACTTTTACGCCTTCCGTAATTGTGTTAACCATAATTTAAAAAATAAATGTGATATTTTGAACTGTTCAACAATCAAGCCATAACAGCAGTATGTAAAAATTGTATTCCTTCCAAAATGTCATAAATCTCGTTTATGTTTTCCGAAGCAACCAATTTCATCCGGGTTTCTTTAAAGTGCTCAATACCTTTGAAGTAGTTGGCGTAATGCCTGCGCATTTCAAAAATCCCGGTCTTCTGCCCTTTCCAGTCGATTGATTTTTGCAGATGTGTTTTGCAAACTTCGACCCTTTCTTCTACTGTTGGTTTAAGCAAAAAGTTGCCTGTTTTAAGAAAATTTTTTATTTCCCTAAAAATCCAAGGGTTGCCAATTGCCGCTCTTCCAATCATCATTCCATCAACATTAAATTCACGTTTCCAGGCTGCAGCTTTTTCTGGCGAGTCAATATCACCGTTACCAAAAATCGGGATTTCGATATTCGGGTTCTTTTTCACTTCGCTGATCAAACTCCAATCAGCCTCGCCTTTATACATTTGCGAACGCGTGCGGCCGTGGATGGTTAACGCTTTAATGCCAACTTCCTGCAAACGCTCGGCAACGGTATAAATATTTTTGGTATTGTCGTCCCAGCCCAAACGCGTTTTTACCGTTACGGGAAGATGCGTAGCTTCAACCACAGCTTTCGTCATAGCTACCATTTTATCAATGTCCTGCAATAAACTTGCTCCGGCACCACGACAAGCTACATTTTTTACTGGGCAACCATAATTAATATCGATCAAATCCGGATTAGCTTTGGTGGCAATTTGCGTGGCTTCTCGCATCGTTTCGATACTGCTGCCGAAGATTTGGATACCAATTGGCCGTTCATATTCAAAAATATCCAGTTTCTGAAGACTTTTGGCCGCATCACGGATCAATCCTTCCGAAGAAATAAATTCCGTGTACATCATATCTGCGCCATTTTGTTTGCAAACGTACCGGAATGGCGGATCGCTCACATCTTCCATCGGTGCCAGCAAAAGCGGGAATTCCCCCAGATCAATATTTCCTATTTGAACAGACATGTTTATCTTTAAGCCCTGCAAATTTACGTAATTTATCAGCAGATGATCGAGAAGCCTTATTACCAAATGCCATATCCGTTGCAATTTTTGCTGATGATTTTGCTCGCTGTTGGCGGTTTATTTATTGGCGGCTTGATTTGCGGCGTTATCATCGTGATCGTTTACGGCACTTCCGGCTTTAGTGCAATGATGGAAATGAGCAGCAATATGTCTGCCAGCACTTTAAACAGTTTGAAGTTTATGCAGATGGGTTCCTCTGTTTTTGGCTTTTTTATACCGGCCATTTTCTTCGCAAACGTTTTAGTCCGCCAGCCGAAAACCTATTTAAAAGTAAACCGGCATTTCCCGCTGATACTTCTTTTACTGGTGTTTTTTATCATGCTGGTTTCTTCTCCGCTGATGGAAATGCTCATCAACTTTAACCAAAAAATGGTTTTGCCGCATTTTTTAAAGGGTTTGGAAAAATGGATGCGCAACATGGAAGATACAGCAGGACAACAAACGGAAATTTTATTGCAGATGAAATTGCCGCTAAGTTTCCTCGTCAACCTATTGATGATCGCAATTTTGCCAGCCATTGCAGAAGAATTTATTTTCCGCGGCTGTTTCCAGCAAATTTTTACCGGCTGGACCAGAAGCATTCATTGGGGCGTTTGGCTTTCCGCAGCATTGTTTAGCTTCATCCATTTCCAGTTTTTTGGTTTTCTGCCGAGGATGTTGCTGGGTGTATTTTTCGGTTACTTCGCAGCTTGGAGCGGCAGCATCTGGCCAGGTGTTTTAGGTCATTTTTTAAATAACGGTACAGCTTTGGTTGTGAGCTATCTTTATCAGCTTAAAATGATTAAAGTCAATCCTGATGAGCAGCAAATGTTCGACTGGAAAAGTTACATATTCAGCATTGTGCTTACGCTGATACTGTTTTTATCGTATAAAAAAATCACCCAAACTTTTAACCGCAATTTGCAGGCAGCATAATGGAAGCAGATTGGGTTAAAATTTTTACTTCCACCAATTTTTTTCAGGCCGAACTGGTTAAACAACTTCTAACCCAGCACGATATGGAAGTGGTGTTGATGAACAAGCAGGATTCGGCACACAAAGTATTTGGCCAGATTGATGTTTATATCCATAAATCTGTTTTTAGCCAAGCCATAGAAGTGATGGTTTTAAACGACATCAACCCATGAATTTTAATGGTATAATTTTGCCTCTGATTTTTCATCCTGAATGGCCCTGTCATCCTGAACTTGTTTCAGGATCTCTCCTGCCAGGTTTTTACCTTTCTAATGAGATGCCGAACCAAGTCCTGCATGACAAGACACCATTCAACAACAATCGACACAACCCATGAAAACCCGAGCCATAACCGGTTTCTTTTTTGTGGTGGTGATGCTGGCCGCGTTCTTTTTCGGCCAATATGTTTTTGTAGGATTTTTTTCCTTGCTGGCCTTACTTTCCCTTTTTGAATTTTATGGTTTGATAAAAACTACGGGCGTTTATCCGCAGCAAATCTTAGGTTTAATCCTCGGTTTGCTAATTTGTGCAGCCACAGCTTCTTTTTGGTTCGATGCTTCTTTTACCAGGTATTTTTCAGCATTGATAATTCCAGTTATCGTTTTGATATTTTATGCAGAATTATACCGCAAAACCGATAGACCTTTCCCGCAAATTGCCTTTACATTTTTAGGTTTGATTTATACCTTAATACCTTTCGTTCTTTTTATGGCGATAGGTTTTCTGCAAAGAAACTTTGACTGTCATTTACCGCTCGGTTTCATTTTATTGCTTTGGACGAATGATACCAGCGCTTATCTGGTTGGTAGAAAATTAGGCAAAACCAAACTTTTTGAACGGCATTCACCAAAAAAAACATGGGAAGGTTTTATTGGAGGAATTGCGGCAACGGCTTTGGTTTCCGTTTTAATCAGTCGTTATTTTAAAGAGGTTTCCACTTTAAATTGGATCATTATTGCTTTCATCATCTCCGTTTTTGGCACTATGAGTGATCTCGTAGAATCTATGCTTAAAAGAAGCATCAACGTAAAAGATTCGGGCAGCATTTTGCCTGGTCATGGTGGTTTGCTGGATCGTTTCGACGGACTTTTATTGGCTGCTCCGCTGGTTTTTTTTTACCTTTACCTGTTTTCAAATTTGTAATCACACGTTAATTCTCGCATGACGATCCATAAAGAAGGCTACAATTCCATTGCATTAACTATCCTGTTTATTTTTGTGCTGAATGCGCTCGTTCAGTTTTATTTCCCGGATTCTGCCGGTTTTCGCTGGTTTATTTACATTTTTTCGGCGATCCTTTTCCTGATCATGCTCCAGTTTTTCCGCAACCCCAAAATTGCGGTTACTATGGACGAAAAAATGGTTGTCTGCCCGGCAGATGGAAAAGTGGTGGTGATTGAAGAAGCGCAGGAAACAGAATTTTTGAAAGACAAAAGGTTACAGGTTTCCATTTTTATGTCGCCTATTAATGTGCATATCAACCGTAACCCAATTACCGGCGTGGTGAAATATTTTAAATATCATTCCGGGAAATACCTGGTTGCCTGGCATCCAAAATCATCAACCGATAACGAGCGGACTACTGTTGTGGTAGAAACACATCAAGGCATTCCCGTTTTGTTTAGGCAGATTGCCGGCGCAATGGCACGAAGAATCGTTTGGTATATTAAGGAAGGCGATGAAGTAAAACAAAGCGAGCAATTTGGCTTCATCAAATTCGGGTCGCGGGTAGATGTTTTTTTACCCATAGGAACGAAAATACTAGTCAACTTAGGCGAAACCGTAAAAGGCGGACGGACGGTTTTGGCAGAATTGATAACGGATTGATTTGTAATACCGAACTAGTTTCAGCATCCGACAGGCAAGGTTTATTACTTTTTACGAGGGATTCTGAAACAAGTTCAAAATGACAATCAACCTCAAAATTTAATCCATAAAAGAAGCCTTTCAGAAAAAAATCTGAAAGGCTTCTTTTATCAACCAAAATCTTTTAAGATTAAACCCTTTTAGATTTAATACGTGCTGCTTTACCAGTTAATTCGCGTAAGTAGAATAATTTTGCACGGCGTACTTTACCATGGCTATTTACTTCTACTTTATCAATGTTTGGAGAGTTTACCGGGAAAATCCTTTCTACACCAATACCATTAGAAACTTTACGAACGGTAAATGTTTCATGTGCGCCTGTACTATTGCGTTGGATTACAACGCCTTGGTAAAGCTGGATACGCTCTTTTGCACCTTCTCTAATTTTGTAGTAAACACTAACGGTATCACCAGCTTTAAAAGAAGGCAAGGTGCTTTTAACTATGTTTTGTTCTTCAACAAATTTTACTAAATCCATGATTTTAAGCTCTTAATAACGATTTTTATGCCCTAAAAATCGGATTGCAAGTATAGGAATTTTAAATTAATTATAAAAGGCAGATTTTAAATTTTCCACAATACTGTTTTTATGCACTTAAAAGCAGTATCAAGAAAGCAAATCTGGCCGCCGTTGTTTGGTTCGTTCCAAAGCTTGTTCGTGCCGCCACTTTTCAATTTCACCAGCGTTACCGCTTAACAAAATTTGTGGGACAGCTTGTCCGTTCCATTCTGCTGGGCGTGTATACAACGGCGCGTCCAACAAACCATCCTGAAAAGAATCAGATAAAGCGGAAGTTTCATCAGATAGCACGCCCGGAATCAATCTCACCAAGGCATCAACCAAAACTGCTGCTGGCAACTCTCCTCCGGAAAGTACATAATCTCCCACAGAAATTTCACGCGTAACGAAAGTATCGCGGATTCGCTGGTCAATGCCTTTATAATGTCCGCACAAAATCAGGATGCTTCTTTTAAGGGATAAATTATTGGCAATTTTTTGGTTTAGTGTTTCTCCGTCGGGCGACATAAATATGATTTCGTCGTATTCGCGCTCCGATTTTAAATGCCCGATACATTTGGCAAAAGGCTCTACGCCCATCACCATTCCGCCGCCGCCGCCGTAAGGATAATCGTCAACGCTTTTTTGCTTGTTGGTGGCATATTCCCGCAGGTTATGCACATGGATTTCGGCAATCCCTTTTTTTTGTGCTCGTTGTAAAATGGAATGCGCAAACGGACTTTCTAATAAGCCGGGCAAAACGGTAATGATATCAAAACGCATGGCGCAAAGGTAAGGTGTTGAAGTGAAAGGTGTTGAG
>CAZZVO010000027.1:0-22649 GCA_964657505.1 uncultured Mucilaginibacter sp. | reverse complement strand
GATGTAACAGCCACCGCCGGAGTTTGGAGTTTTACGGTGAAAGGACTGGAAGAAACAGTTGCACAAAACCTGGTAAGCATTCCTGGAGGGCCTTTTTTAACGGTTATTAGTGATTACGACGGTTTCAGGCATGTAGATGCGGCGCAATATGCACCGGTTTATAATCCGAGGATTGGCTCAACAACCGGTTTAGATTATGCCGTAAACAATAAAAATAAAGTGGTACGGGTAGGAAGTTCGATGTATATTTCGACTGATCAAGGTGTAACCTGGACTAAAACCGCCGGAACGATAAAAGGGGCAAGCGGACAAGTTGCCTTATCGGCAGACGGAAATGTGTTGCTGCATTGTCCAAGCAATTCAACCGCTACTTATCGTTCAGTAGATAATGGTACAACCTGGACTACCGTAACCGGTTTAAGTATTAGCAGTGCCCGCCCGGTTGCTGATGGTGTAAACCCGAACAAATTTTATGCTTACAATACTTCCGGTCAAATGCTGGTGAGTACGGATGGTGGTGTTTCCTTTACCGCGGCAGGAAATCCGGGAAGTAATGGATCAAAAGTTATCCGCACCATACCAGGACGGGAAGGTCATCTTTGGGTTCCGTTATACAATGGTGGTTTAACACATTCTGAAGATTCCGGGATTTCTTTCACCAAAACAACTAACGTAACTACCTGCAGTGCCGTTGGTTTTGGTAAAGCTTTAACGCCCGGCAGTTACGAAACTATTTTTATTTACGGAACAGTAAACGGCGTTTTAGGCATTCATCGTTCTACCGATAAAGGTGCAACCTGGGTTCGCGTTAATGATGACGCGCATCAATATGGCGGTCCGGCGAACGGACAGTTTATTCAGGGTGATTATAATATTTACGGTCGGGTTTATATGAGTACGGCTGGCCGTGGCATTGCTTCGGGCAGCGTGATTTCAGCAAAAACGCCGACTGATATTCTACTAAGTTCGACCAGCATCACTCAAAATAATACAATCGGAGCAACTATAGGAACTTTAAGTTCTACGGCTGTTGATAAAACTGCAACCTTTACTTACAATTTAGTAAACGGGGCAGGAAGCGATGACAATGCAGCTTTCAGCATTACAGGTTCTCAGCTCAACGCGGCAATCGTATTTAATTATAATGTTAAAAAAAGTTATAATATCCGCGTTAGGACCACCAGCGATGATGGCAACAGCTTTGAAAAAACCTTTGTTATCACCGTAAAAGTATTTACACTTCCTGTTACCAACTTTAGTTTATTGGTAACCAACGAAACCTGCTCGAATAACAACGACGGCAAAATTAATATTACAGCTACCCAAACTTTAAATTACACCGCAACAATCACTTATAACAAGTTAAGTACTTCCTATCCTTTTACCAGTGCTTTAGAAATATCGCCGCTTAGTTCTGGTACTTATACGGTTTGTATCACCGTTGCCGGTCAGCCGGATTACAGCCAGTGTTACGATCTTACGGTAACAGAACCGAAACCATTATCAGTATATTCAACTGTAAATATACCTGCTAAAAGCATTGTTTTAAATTTGGGCGGTGCTTCTTCCTACAATGTTAAATTAAACGGGACGACTTTTACAACCACTTCGAGTATCGTTATTTTAAGTTTGGCAAAAGGCAAAAACGATATCATGGTTAGCACCGATAAATCCTGTCAGGGCATCTATCAAAAAAGTGTTGATGTAGAAGACGGAAAACCCATCTACCCTAACCCTTTTGACCATGTTTTAAATGTAAACTTAGGAAGCAACCCTTCGCGTTTAGCTTTAGTTAATGTTTACAATATGGCCGGAACACTCGCTTATTCAAAAAATGTAACCACGCAAAATGGTACTGTACAATTAGACCTTTCTGTTTTAAAAAGCGGAAATTACATCATCAAGCTTAAAACAGCACAAGGCGAAATTTCATCCAAAATATCAAAAAAATGAGAAAGTTTTATTGGATTATATTATTGTTGCTGGTAACCATAGTTGCTTGTAAGAAAAAAACAACAGAGCCTATACCTGCGCCTTCCAAAGCAAAATTGCTAACACCCGATTCTAATTCAACCTGCACAACCGGAAGGATTATATCTGCTACTGATAACGCGGTTACTTTTACCTGGAACAGTGCAGCAAATGCCAGCAGTTATGCCTTGACCATCAAAAATTTGTTAAGCGGAAGTATCTCCACACAAAACACAAATGCAACTACAATAGAAGTGGTTTTGTTGAGGAACACGCCTTATTCGTGGTTTATCGTTTCCAAATCTGATAAAACTACGGCTACTGCGCAAAGCAGCGTTTGGAAATTTTATAATTCTGGTTTGGCTACCACTTCGCACCCGCCTTTCCCTGCAGATTTAACCATGCCAACTTTTGGCCAGAGTTTAAATGCAACAGCAGGCAAAGTAACTTTAACGTGGACGGGTTCTGCTGTTGATAACAATATTGTTGGTTATGATGTGTACCTGGGTACAACTTCTGCAAACATGGCCGTAATAAAACCTGATTTAACAACCAGCACTTTCGATGCAACCGTAACTTCAGGAACGACTTATTATTGGAAAATTGTGACCAAAGATAGCCAGGGAAATACCTCAAGCTCCGGCACTTATCAGTTTAATGTGAATTAACGTGCAGTGAGCCGATGCTTCTTTTACCAGGTAAAAAATAGTACGGCTTTTATACTTTTTCTTACATTATATCAAGCAACCTAAATTTATGGGCGGTAAAAGAAGCATTCAGGTTATTGTGCGATACGTTGAACAGACATTCATCTTTAAGATCAATCTTCCAAAAAACGCTTTAATTACTTTTTGCTGATTGGCTATCCGCAGAAAATAAAGTCCAGGGATAAGCCTTCATATTTCTTAAATATTTACTTTGCCAGGCGTACTCCGGATGTTTTTTAAAGAAAGGTGCAGCTAAAAAATCATCGCCGCCCGGGTGACCCATGTGTGCCCAAAGCTGCATGTTTTTAGCCAGTGCAGCAGTGGTTACTTTGCCTTGCACCGCACCCATTGGGTAGTATGGTCCTTCGCTCCATTCCTGGCAACCTTTTGGATCTTCGTCCACATGGCCGTCAATCACGCATCGGTTTGCTGCATTCATGTTGTGCAAAGCATCGTAACGGTCGCCTTCTATTATTTTACCAGTTTGGGCATCGAGTTTCCCTTTGTTATCAACCGCTACCAGCTTTTGCATTCGCAGTTTCCGCGCATTTGGCGAAGTTGTTTTATCATTTACATCAAACGTTGTTTCTTCCCGAATCAGCTTTGGGTCGCTTGGAAAGTTTGAACCGATGATTGCCGTATCTTTCGATCGCCACACCTGGTAATCTTTTAAACCCAATTCTAATTTCGCAACTTCATTGGTTTTGGTATCACCAATCAGCCAGTCGTTTGCGTAACCACCGTTGTTATCGGTCGTCATGATTTTAATTACATCATCAATAGTATTGCTGTATTGCGCTGCTTTTCGGGCACGTACAAATTCGGGCGTTTTAGTCGAATCGAACTTATTAAAACCGGTAATCGTAGTTTCGGTGATCATTATACCGTTACTGGTTTCTAAAAAATCGTCGCCACTGTGGATCAAGCCCGGCAAAGCATCCATCAAAATATGGTTGCCTTTCTCGGGGACGATATCCGCAATCACATTCCAACGTTCGCCGATAATGTAATCCGTCCAGTTGTTGTGGCCCATTACAATTTTGCCATCTTTTGTAAAACTGCCGGTAGCCATAAAAGCACTGCAATTGCCCGGCGCACGGTTGTTGCCACTGCCCGGTTTTTGTTTGTTCATTAAAGTCGGCACATAATAACTAACCAATTCGATGTTTGCATTTAACGCGGTAACATCCAAAGAGTCGTATTTTAAACCTTTTGCCTGTAAACCTTCGGCAATACCTTTTATTTCGGCCTGGTATTCTTTATCGATCTTTTTCCACAGAAACCGTTTTGCTGCATTGCGGTAAAAATCCCAGTTTTGTTTGCTGGTATGGGGGAAATAAAACTGCATCACTTTGATGATGGTGTCTATTTCTTTGGATAGCAGATAACCGTGCTGGTAGCCAATATCTGTAGGAGAACCTTCTAAATGCACATAAATCCAACCGTTTTTATCTTCCCGATGAGCTTTAGCCAGCCGGTTTTGAGTTTCATGTTTGGATTGGCAACCACAAACCAAGGCTGCAATTGCAAATATAGTTACACTTAAAAAAGCCTTCATTAGAATTGAATAAATTTTGGATTAATATAAGCAGATCCAACGGTTTGTCACAGGTTATTTAATAATTTTTGCGCCCTGTATAAGTTATCTGTCGATTGCAAAATTTTGTCTTTCAATTTTGGATTATAGTTGGGATGATCCTTTAAAAAAGTATCCACAATTTGCGCGGCTTCTTTACTTTGATAGCTTCCAAAAATAGCTCCCAGCCACGATTGCGGAAAAAACACATCGCCGGTTTTTTGGATTTCTTCCACCAATTCCAAACTTTCGGACAGATATTTAATAGAAGTATTTTGCCTTAAAGGATGGTTTAAATAAGCCAAAGCCGTAACCACCGATGATTCCTTTTCCCGGTTCTTCCGATCTTTTAAGCTGATAAAAAAAGCATCGCGTTCCTGCACATTTAAAGATAACGCGGGCATTAAAAACGCCAATCTTGCTTTACGGTCAACGTTGGTAATCCGGTTTTGCTGTTGCTTCAAAACCTGATTTGTAGTATCACTTTTTAAAGCGATGGAAAGCGCGAGCGAAGTGTAATCGTCTTCAGTCAGTTTCACGCCTTTTGGCGGTTGTTGTTTTTGCCAGATGCTGTAGATTTTGCTTTGTGCTGCACTTGTTAAGTAAACATCCTGGTAAGCCTTAAACAGGATTTTTTTGTTGTTTGGAAGTGCTTGCTGCTCCATCGCGTACCATAAAACTTGCTCCACCGCAGTGCTACGGGCAAGCCTTTCTCCCGGAGGCGTAAATTCCCAATAAATGTTGGTCAGGTAATTAGTCAACAATCTTAAATTCAACTCGTTCTTTTCTGAGATTAAAACTTGTGTACACAGCGTTAACAGGTCGCTGGGTTTAAAATAACGGCCGACCAGCATGTTTTCGTAAGCATTGATGTAGGCCGAAGCACGTTGAAGCGGGTTTTCAAAACCAAACAACTGATTGGCAAGTAAACTTTCTTGAGTATTGACGGGGGTTAAAGTTTGTTGTAGCGGACTTTTAAGGGCAACCAACTGTTTGGCCACATTTTTATCCAGTGGAAACAAACCGTAGCCCAATCCATCTGTGTTAAATAATACAAACATTGGCTTGTCCATTCCCGATGCTTCTTTTAGCACTACTTTTTCCTGATCCATATTTACCGGAATCACTTTTTGATGATCTGCATAAACCAAAGTAACCTGAAAAGCTTGCGGCCAAATGCGTTTTGCACCTGTTTCAGGATGTTGTGTGAGCGTTAAACTGCTGATTTTGTTTTCGTTGTAAGTAATTTGCTCCTCAAAAACCGGACGGCCAGACTGGTTTACCCAAACCTTGTTCCAATCGTACAAATTAGTTTTGCTGTATTTGCTTAAAATTGCAATCAAATCATTCCAGGTGGCGTTGCCGTAAGCATATTTTTTCAGGTATTCGCGGATGCCTTTTTGGAAGTTTTCTTTTCCCATCAACAACTCTAATTGCCGCATCATAATTGGTGCTTTGTGGTAGATGATGTTTCCGTACAAAGAACTTGCATCTTGTAGATTATCAAGCTGCTGGCGGATTGGATTTGCACCTTGCGTACGGTCAACGCCATAAGCAGCCGGATAATGGTCCAACAGAAATTTAAGGTTGAAAGTCTCGCTGCCCATCATTTTTTCGGTGACTTTATCGGCCATAAAGTTGGCAAAAACCTCCTTCATCCACACATCGTTAAACCATTCCATCGTAACCATATCGCCATACCACATGTGCGCCGTTTCATGTGAAATCAAGTTGGAACGGGCGATAAATTGATCTTTGGTAGCGCCTTCATCCAAAAATAAACCTGATGCTTTGTACTGCACTTCGCCAGGATGTTCCATTCCGCCAAACTGAAAATCCGGTATCGCCACAAAACCAACTTTTTGAAAAGGAAATTTGATGTTCGTCCAGTTTTCTAAAAAACTGATGGCGTTTTTGTGGGCGATAAAAATGGAATCAACACTCAATTTTATTTTGGCGGAATCTGTTTCCCGATGCAAAAACTCAGCGGAACGGTTTCCCAATGCTTCTTTTACCGCACTATATTTTCCTGCGGTGAAGGAGAAAAGGTAAGTTGGTAGTTTATCAGAATTGGCAAAATGATAAGTGGTTTGCTGATCGTTTACTACCGAATGTTTTTTGACAGCGTTGGCCAAAACTTTCCAATCAGCAGGAACTTGCAAAGTCAGCAGAAAATTAGCTTTTAAATCAGGCTGATCAAAACAAGGAAAAACGGTGCGCGCACGATCCGGCACAAAAAGCGCATATAAATAATCGTTGTTTCTGTTGAGCGACTGATCTCCGGCTATAAAATTGATTTTAATTTGATTGATTCCGGCATGTAACGCTAACTGATCGAGCAGCAAATGTTCATCCTTTAAATTGATCGTACTGTTTTTACCATTGATTTCTATGGATTTTACATGTGCTAAGCTTTGTTTAAAATCCAGTTGCAAAGGCTGATGATTTACTGCCAAAAGATTAAAGCTGATACTTTCTTTTGCATCAATGGCTTTAGTCTTTTCGGAGGGAATATCAAAATTTAGCGTGTATTGAATATTGCTGAGAATTGATTTTCGATATTTTGCCAGCTTTAAAGAAACGCCGGATGTTACAGCAATTGGTTTGGTAGATTGTTGCGCATAGCTGAAATTAATTAAGTTTAATAGCAATATTATAGTGCTGGCAAAAAAAGCTTGCAATAACCTCATAAATTAATAATATTAAGAATGCAATTTTGTAATAATTTCAGATAGTAGAACATCCAAGTTACTTCTATAATCTACTTGCTGTTCATTTGGCAATGCTTCTTTGTTTCTAATTACAAGATGCGTATATCCATCAGCAATACTTCTGAGAGAATCGTTTAAATGTTTCATGTTCTTTTTAAATGATTGACTTCCATAATTGCCAACAACTTCATCAAAGGTTTTAAATGAACCAAATATTGGAGGAACATGATTGATAATTGTTCTTAAAAGAAGACCTACTGTAAAGTAATTAGAGTGATTCCAATTATTATTAAGTTCTTCACAAATACGAACAAGTTTTGATAAATCAAATTTTGTAGAATTAATTTCTATAAGTTCAGTTAGCCTATCTTTATTGATGTAGTAGCTCCCCTTGATTAAATCTATTTTTATTCTTTCTTTTCCATACCCAAATGGTTCATCAGATAAGAATTCATGCGTAACGTTTTTTCCAAATTGAGATAACTTTTCAATGTCTAAGCTGTATAGTCCAATTCCAAAACTGCCTGAGAACTCATTTGCATAGTTTTCTAATTCCTGATTACTTAAACCTTTTTCGTTAGTAATGATCGCAATTTCATCTATTATTCTAAAGTGGTATTTTTTGTAATTTATAGTAACTCCATTCAATCCTTCTTTGTAGCCTTTTACAACTTTATTAACCTGTTCTTCTTCTAAATTGAAAATATTAAAAGTGCCATTATTGCAACTTATATAAATGTTAAATTTCATTGTTAGGGTTTATTATTTATAATACTGTACTTTTCCTAAACCATTATTTAATACTAACAATCTCATATAAAATCAAGGTTTAATCAACTGTAAAATAACGCCATAACTCATCCACGCCATCGTTCCAACAACCAAAACGCCCAAAACGGTAAGCCAAAGTGGCTGTTTGTAATTGGCTATAATTTTGGAACGATAAGCCGCAATCAGCATAATTCCCAAAGAAATCGGTAGAATAAAACCATTGATGGCACCAACCGTCAGCAAAATTTTAACCGGTTTGCCAATCAATAAAAAAATAATTGTTGAAACGATGATAAAGCCAATGATGATTTGCCGGTTAAATTTCAGGATAACCGGATGAAAACTTTTGATAAAAGAAACCGAAGTGTAAGCAGAACCGACTACGGAAGAAATCCCTGCCGACCACATCACCAAACCAAATAATTTGTACCCAAATGCGCCGGCGGCCAGTTGAAATACAGAAGCAGCAGGATTTGCAGGATCCAATTTTCCACCCGCACTAACTACGCCTAAAGCGGCAATAAACAGTAAAATCCGCATCAAAGAAGCTAATCCGACTGCACTCAGTGCGCCTTTATTGATTGCCGGAAGGTTTTGTTGTCCGCTTAAACCAGCATCCAGCAACCGATGTGCACCTGCAAAAGTGATGTAACCGCCAACCGTTCCGCCAACAATCGTAAGCACGGCAACAAAGCTGAAATGTGTTGGATTGACTGAGCTGATTACGGCTTCTGCCAGCGGCGGTTTGCTGATATACGCGATAAACAGCGCAAGTAAGATCTTCAATCCGCCCATAGTTTTGGCAAATACATCCATTGCTTTTCCGGCTTCTTTGTAGATGAAAATACCAATGGCCATGATCGCACTCATGATTGCACCCCGACCAACACTCAGGCCAAACAAAACATTCAAGCCCAAACCTGCACCAGCAATGTTGCCGATGTTAAAAGCCATTCCGCCCAAAAAAACCAGGAAAGAAATGAAATAACCTAACCCCGGAAAAACCTTGTTGGCAATGTCTTGCGCGGGCTGATCGGCAACGGCAATAATGCGCCATATGTTTAGCTGCGCGATGGAATCCAGCACAATCGAAAGCAGGATCACGAAGCCAAAACTTGCGCCAAGCTGCGCCGTAAATACAGCCGTTTGCGTTAAAAAACCCGGACCGATTGCTGATGTTGCCATCAAAAAAGCGGCACCAACTAAAACGCTCCAGTTGTATTTTTTCGTCATGCCAACGGAGCTTTGATGCTGATGCCTTCGCTTTTTAATTTTGCGTTGATCATTTTGGCAAATTCCACAGCGTGCGCGCCATCTCCATGCAAACACAAAGTTTCGGCTTTTAATGGAATGCTTCTTTTATCGACTGAAATCACTTGTTGCTGCTTCACCATCAGCATCACCTGATCGATGGATTGCTGTTCTTCCGTAATCATGGCATTACTTTGTGTACGCGGCGTTAACGAACCATCATCCTGATAAGTGCGGTCTGCAAAAACCTCGGATGCTGTTTTTATGCCTATTTTTTTTGCTGCGGAAATCATTTCACTTCCGGCTAAACCGTAAAGTATTAAGTTGGGATCGAAATCGTGCACCGCTTCTACAATTGCTTTGGCCAGGTTTGCATCTTTTGCAGCCATGTTATACAAAGCACCATGAGCTTTCACGTGATGCAGTTTTCCATGTGCGGCTTTTACAAATCCCGACAAAGCACCAATCTGGTAAAGCGTTATATGGTAAGCTTCTTTAGCAGAAATTTTCATTTCCCTCCGACCAAAACCTTGTAAATCAGGCAATCCAGGATGTGCGCCGATTGCCACACCTTTTTTTATCGCCATAAAAACAGTATGCTGCATTACTTCCGGATCGCCGGCATGGAAACCACAGGCTATATTGGCGGAAGTGATGAAATCAAGTAGTGTTTCGTCGTTGGGCATCAGATAGTTTCCAAAAGCTTCGCCCATATCACAGTTTAAGTCGATTTCTTGCATAAATTTTTAAGTAGAACGGTTATTGTGTTCGATGACGTTATTTTTACCCATAAACATAACACTAAGAACCCGTTATAAATCCTCCAATCCGTCTAAAAATTAGTTCCGCAATGGCTCAATCCCCGCTTTTTTAATTTTTGCAATAATATCATTCGCAACGGCACGGCCTTGTTTATTGCCTTCTTCAATACTGTCCATAAAATGAATGCCGCCGTAAAAACGCGAAACCGAAGCTTCGGCAGCAGCCTGGTTAAAAGAAGTAAATGACCTCGGCCCAACGCCAAAAGGGATTTCGGTATTATCGGTGTAAGCAAAATGGTCGCCCAATAAATAAGTCAATATTTCTGCGGATGAATTGGAAACAACGGCGTGTCCGCTGGTATATTCCGGAAAAGGCGGCGTTTGCAGCAACGGTTTCCAGTTAATATCGATGTATTTATTGATGTACGTTTCCGGCCGGATGCGATTGCTGCGGTATTTTTCGTCCCAGCAACTGATAAAAACATCCATCAGCGTAATCGATTCCAGCGTAACCACTATGACCGACTGGTTAAAACCAACGTTTGCTTTTTTTACCGCCAGCGAAGCAATATTCATCCAATGCCCGCCCGGACTAATTTTTTTGTAACCGATAGCCATATGGCCGGAAGTTGTTACCGCAAACGGGTTGCAATCCCAAAAAGCGGCCTTGTTTAACTGTTCCTGCTTTGGGTTTTTGGAGATTTGATATACTGCTTTTGCCAGCTTAAAAAATGCACGCGTGCTGTCTTTACTAAAAGCAACCGGACGTTTTGGAACGAATTGGTTGCAGGAATCGATCATCATTGGCCGGATGGTTTTCCAGTTTGGCTCCACTGCATCTAAATAAGCAGGCGGCGTTGGATACCAAAAACCATCACCTTTTTTGGGCGTGTAACGTAATTTTGCGCTGAGTTTGCTGTAATTATCAGTTTTAGAAAAATTGATGATTTGTGTTGAAACCTCTTTCGCAGCAGCAATAGATTGGTCAATTACCGACTGGCTGATTTTATTTCTATGGAGCAATGCCACATAAGCATCTTCATCTTCCTGCAACGATGAACCCGAAGGCAGCATGTTTTTTGCAGTTTCTAAAATGGAATAAATGGCAGCAATCCGATAATCATAACCTGGTTTTGCTTTCGCGATACTCGAAGGAAATTGCCTGATAAAAGAAGCAGGCGACGGAACTCTCGGATTATTTTGCGATACAATTTGGTACGCGCCTAGCATCGCATAAGCGTAATAACGTGCGGCAACCGGCGGACTAATCACATCATGGATCATCACCATGTTGACGGCGTTGATTACCGGCGCAATTTCTAAATACGCTGGCAACGTTTTTTTTTGCTGCGCGGAAAGGCTTTGCAAAAAAAACACCGATAAAAACAGTATGCCAATTTTCCTCATCAAGGTTCTTTATAAAATTGAATTGGCTGACCAGAAACGCCAACGACCAAATAGTTAATACCTTTTATTTTGATTTCTATGGCTGATTTTACATCGCCCGTAATCGAAAGTCCGCTGGCAGATTGATGCTTGTATTCAAATCCGCCTTTTCCATTTCCGCTTAGCAAACAACCATAATTGGCATCAATACTTCCAAGTTTTAAACGATTATCCGAATGATTTCCTAAAAGCAGCAAATCCGTTTTGCCATCGTGGTTATAATCTTTTGTCAGGATTTGTGTAATTGGCGAAAACTGCGCTTCCGTTGGTAAAGATGAAGCTACAAATTTGCCGTTTTGGTTGAGAAAAACAGTTGTTTCGAGATGATCGGCCATTAATTTTCCTGCTTTTTGCAATTGATCTTCGGTAAAAATTTCTTTCATACCAACATCCGAATACGCTTTGTACGAATTAAATTTTTTACGCATCGGATAGATTTCTTCGTTCAATTCGTCACGGCTCACAAACGGAAAACTGGTTCCCTGTACATAAAAATTAAAGAACGGATCGACGGAACCGTTGCCGTCAAAATCAGCAAAATACAATTCTGCCGGTTGTTTTTCTGAAGCTTGTATCGGCGAGTTCAACCCTAAATTTCCGGCAATTAAATCATCTTTTCCATCGCCGTTTACATCTGCAACAGCCAAAGAAAACCAGAAACCGTTTGCAGGCCGATCAAAATAAGTATCAGTTTGATCTGTAAATCCGGTTTTTGTGTTGAGATAGACCTTAATTGGCATCATTTCTCCGCATAAAACCAAATCCTTGCGGCCATCATTGTTCAGGTCGGTCCATTGCACATCCGTAACCATTCCGGCATTTGCAAAAGGGATTTCCAGCGAAGTAAAATGTCCTTTTCCATCGTTCACCAGCAAATAACTTTTTGGTGCCAGCGGATATTGTCCGGGAATTACACGGCCACCGACAAACAAATCCAGATCGCCATCACCATCAAAATCACAAACGCGGACGCAGGATTTGCTGCTGGCATTTACAGCCGGAAGCGCCGCCGCCGAAAGGTTGAAGCCGCCTTTGCCGTTGTTGATAAAAAGCTGGTCCTGCAAATCGTCCGAGCCAGGTTCGTACAACGCGTAACCGCCTTTTGCCAGGTACAAATCGGGGAAACCATCGCCGTTGGCATCAAAAAAAATGGCAGCCGAAGTGGTGGAAGTTTGTGCGCCAACCGACAAATCTTCCGCCTGAAAACTGCCGTCTATCTTCTGGATAAAGATTTTGCCAGTTGCAGGTGCTTCTGCGGAAATGAATAAATCTTCCAAACCATCTTTGTTCACGTCGGCTTTTGCCATTACGGGCGACGTTTTGGAATACATAAACAGCATCAGCAACTGGCGTTTAAAATCGTTGATCGGGTTTTCTTCGGATTTATAATCGATCAGCGGCGCAACTTTGGTAAAAAGAGGCGATACTGTTTTTACCATACTTTTTTTAGTGTCGGTTTTTTCGGGCTGATATTTAATAACTAAATGCTGATTGGCCGTAACGTTTTGTAATTTCTGCGAAGTATTATTCGGCCAAATAATGCGGATAGAATCTACCATTTTTGCTTCACCTAAACCGAAATTTAAAACGGTGGAAGTGCTGGATAAATAACCACGGCCGGAATTGACTTCCTGATATTGCATTCCGGCTTTTGCGTAAACGTAAACTTTTGCGCCGATTGCGTTTGTGTTCGCGCCATTGCCCACCAATTTTATGCCGATAAAAGAAGTATTGCCAGTTTCGCGACTGGTGTTTTGGTAGATTGATGCTTCTTCGTTAATGTTGTTCACCACCAGATCCAGGTCGCCGTCGTTGTCCAAATCCGCGTAAACCGCACCGTTAGAAATATTGGCATCGGTTAAGCCCCATTCCTTCTGCATGTTGGTAAACGTGAGGTTGTGGTTGTTGCGGAAAATGTAATCGGGCAATTTGGTGGAAGGCATCGCGGTAACCAAATCCATCAGTAAAAAAGGTTCGCGCGCCATTGCTTTTTTAACTTTGTAATCGCCCCAATAACGCAAAAAATCTTTGTTGGTGTAATCGCGCAAATAACCGTTGGAAATGAAAATATCCTTGTAGCCGTCGTTATCAAAATCTGCAATCAGCGGGCACCAACTCCAATCGGTTGCAGAAATTCCGGCTAACTGACCAATCTCACTAAACGTACCGTCGCCATTATTCAGTTGCAGCATGTTGCGCATGTATTGTTTGTGCAAATCCTGCTGCTGCATCAACTCAAACGATTCGTAATTTTCTTCCATCTGCAACGATTTCTGCCGATGATTATCCTGCGGCAACATATCCAAAGTAATGATATCCGGAAAGCCGTCGTTGTTAAAATCGGCAATATCCACGCCCATTGAAAAGTGGGAAATGTGCCGTAAAAGAAGCTTGCTTTGCTCGGTAAACGTGCCGTCGTGATTGTTGATATACACGTAATCCGGTTCGTTGTAATCGTTGGTTACGTAAATATCTTGCCAGCCATCTTTGTTAATATCAGCCATAACCACGCCCAAACCAAACGTTAACGGGTTTTGGATGATGCCCGCTTTTTTAGAAACATCCGTAAAATGGTTGCCCTTGTTTTCGAACAGTTTGTTGCTGGCCATTTCGTCTGTTTGGTTGCGCACGTTGGCAAATTGCATGTTGTCAATTTTTTTGACGTTGTGGTTGAGGAGGAACATATCAAGATCGCCATCATTATCGTAATCGAAAAAAACGGCTTGGGTAGAATATCCGGGATCATCTAAACCGTATTCCTTCGCCTTTTCTACAAATTTTGAATTGCCCTGGTTGATGAAAAGCTGGTTGCGGCGCATATCTTCGCCAGCTTTGCCAGAGTAACAGATGTAAATATCCAACAAACCGTCGCCGTTTACATCGGCCATCGTTACGCCGGTTTTCCAGCCTCCGGTGCGTCCTTCCAGTTCTTTATTAGCGGTTGCTGTAATGTCTTTAAACTTGAAATTGCCCTGGTTGAGGTACAATTTATTCGGCTTCATGTTGCCGGTGAAGAAAAGATCTTCCAAACCGTCATTATTGATATCGCCAACCGCAACACCGCCGCCGTTGTAGAAGTATTCGTATGAAAGCACGTTCAGGCTTTCATTTTCACTGATGGCATTGTTAAAATGAATGCTGGTTTGGGCAGAGGGCAGCATTTTAAAAAGCGGCTGCTGTGCTGATACTTCGCAAAAGAAGGTCAGAAAAAAGGGCAGTAAAAGAAGTATCGTGCGGCTGGTGTTTTTTTGCAAAGCTGGTTCAGAGAAATAATTGATAAAATTTACGGTTCTTATTGCTAAGTTAACGTTTAAAAAGGGCGTGTAATTGTTCTTCCAAATTTAGCAGAATTAAAAAGGACAAGATCATCCTAAAAATGATCTTGTCCGAATGGTATAGATTTTTTAGTTTTTATTTATCCCAGTAAACTCGGGAAATGAAAGTATCACCACCAGATAACCTTGCAACAGCGGCTGTATAATTAGCACCGTTTGTTGAAGGCAAAGTAATTGGATAAGGTATCCTTCTTGGGATAGAACCATCTGTAAATTGAGCAATGTATTTTACAGGGGTTAAAACCGGATAACCAGATCTTCTCCAGTTAGTCCAAGCTTCATTGAAATTAAAAGTAGTCGATGTTTCTACAAAATACTCCATATTAATTTGTTGTAAAGCAGTAGCCGTAACTAAAGGGTGTATAGCAACATAAGCAGCAATACTGGCATCACTAACTACAGCAACAGGTGTTGCATTAAGTTGTGCTAATGATCTCATATTGGCAGCTAAGGCATTTGCATAATGAGTGGCAGCAACACCAGTGTTCCAGCCTCTAACGGCAGCTTCAGCCAATAGTAATTCTGTTTCACCATAAGTTATAAGCATGTTTACTCCATTTCGGTCATCATAAACAAAAAGCCTTGGGCGGGAGTATTTGCCATCAGGTGCAGGTGCATCGCCAGCAATGGCTGGGTTTGCCGGCGAAGTACCAGGATAACCTGGGGCTTTAGAAATATCGGTTGCACCGCCATTTTGGTCGTATCCGTTAGGCATGCCAATTTGTAAACTGGCTGTATTGATACCGGCTGTCGTTCTATCCTCGTTAGCTGTTTTGCCTGTTCCTGATGAAATTTCTGCAACTGCACTGATACGTGGATCCGCGCTTGATTGCATAAAATCAATTAAAGTTTTGGCCCATCTCACTTCCCTAAAATCATCTGCTACTAACAGGGCGGCAGCATTACTATTGCCATTGCCGTTTGTATAATCAGCTTGAACTTTAGCATTATCAGCAATGCTGGTCATGGTACCGGCAGCATAAGCTTTTTCTACATAAGTTTTTGCCGTTGCCGGATCTACTTTTGTTAAGCGCATTGCAGCACGAACCATTAGCGAATAGCCTAATCTTTTCCATTTGGAAACATCGCCTCCGTAAAATAAATCTGATGTTGGGCCAGATTTTGTTACATCTAAAGCGGCAGTAGCTGCATCTAATTGGGTAAGCATAGCGGTGTAAATGCTTTGTTGCGTATCAAAAACAGGTGTGGTTATTCCTGCCTTTGCCTGGCCTTCTTGGGAATAAGGAATATCACCATAAGCATCAGTAATACGTTCCAACATTAGCACCCGCAAAATAGTACCGCAATTGTCAAGGTTATTATAAGATGTATTTCCTTTGATCAGGTTTTTCATCTCATCAACCAAAGTAACTGCACCATAACTGGTAGTCCAGGTTCTGGAATAATAACCGGTTCCGCTTCCACTTAATACATATTTATCACCATTGCCATAGTAACTGTATGTAGATGCTAAAGATTGTACCCACATGCTTTGAAACAGCAATTGATCATAACCAGTATTTGAAAACTGGATCTGGGCCTGTGCCATTAAATAATTGGGGTTAATTAAAGCTGCTGATGTTGCGTTTGGATTTGTATTGATGGTATCAAATTCCTTCGTACAACTTGTCATAATAGAGGCAGCAATTGCTAAGCAACTGTATATAAGTCTTTTTCTCATGTCTCTTAATTTTTAAATTTAAAGTTTACATTAAATCCATAGGTTCTGGTGGCTGGTAAACTTGTGCCTTCTATACCAGCATAAGCAAGCGTAGATGAATAGCCTGATTCTGGATCGATATTATCAGTACGTTTCATAATAGTCCAAAGGTTTCTTGCAACCAATGATATAGTTATCGAATTAAACGGTGTACTGATTAAAGTAGCTTTAGGAATAGTATAACCAAAAGTTACTTGGCGTAATTTAATAAAACTACCATCTAAAACGTTTAAGGCTGATATCCTTTGTGCCAAAGATTGGTAATAGGTTTGGGCAGGAACGTTTACTGTATTTGTTGCACCTGCATCATTAACACCCACACCTACAACGCCTGTTTCGCGGCCAACCAGCGTCATTTGGTTTTCGCCACGATAAATACTGTAGTAGTTAGTTGCTGATAAAACTTTATTGCCATAACGATAATCAACTAAGAATGATAAGTTGAATCTTTTGTAATTGAAACTATTGTTAAAACCACCGTAAATTTTAGGTGTAGTAGAACCCATTGGTTTTAATGCGCCTTGCTCTGGTAAGCCATTACTGTCATAAATAATCTGTCCGCTTGCATTACGTTTGTAATCATAAGCTAGCACTTGCGGGCCAGGTAAACCAACCACTAACGCTGTACTTGCATTTAAAGGCCTGTAAGTCCCCTGACTGATATTAGCATTGGTTACGCCGTCTGTCTGTAAGATTTTATTAACAACATAAGTAAAATTAAATGCTGGCGTCCAATTAAAGTTTGATGATTTTACCGGGGTGCCGTGTAATTCAACTTCTAAACCACGGTTTTGTGTAGAACCAGTACCAATGTAACGATTGTTGTATCCAGAAGAAATGTCAATAGTGCTATTGATAATTTCGTTATGCGTTTTACGGGCAAAATAATCAATATCAAAGCCAAAACGGTCACCCCAAAATTTCATTTCAGTACCAACTTCAACTTCATCTAAAGTATAAGGTTTTAAAAACAGGTTTGGAAGTTGAGTACTAAAACCTCCCGCGCTTACACCATTTATCGAATTGTTTACACTATAATACTGCGTTGTGGCATATACGTCTTGCGGTTGTCCACTTGTTTGGGCGTATGACAGACGAACTTTTCCAAAGTCCATACCCTTTATAGGATAAAGGTCTGAAAATATAAAACTTCCAGATACCGAAGGAGAAAATATACCACGATTGATAGATGGTAAATTACTGTAAGTATCGTAACGGCCTGTTGTGCTTAGAACCAGGAAATCTTTTATACCAAAATCAGCAGTATAATAGGCAGAATTTGTTTGTAAAGCAGAATAACTTACACTACTGCCTCTACTTGGAACGTTGGTTAAGCTGTAGAAATAAGGAATAATAAAGTTGTTGCCATTGATGTTTGTACCAGAAGTATTGTTGTTACGAATATTACCACCTACTGAAACATCAACATTCAACAAGTCTTTAACAATATCATGTTTGGCTCCGATCAATACATCGGTGTTCATTTCTGTGATCTGTCCGTTAATTTGAGTCATGCCACCATTGCCACTTGCATATGCTGTTCCGGTTGGTGTAATATCAACTCTTAGATCATTGATATTATCATAACCTAACCTTGCTTGCGCATAAAGCCAATTGGTAAAACTATATTTAGCTGAGATAGCTGAAATCAAACGCTGTCTTCTGGTATTGCTTGAAAAATTATAAGCTGCAAAGTAAGGGTTGGTTACATATGTGTCATTGGTGAACGTTTGTTCTTTTCCGCTAGCAATTGTACCAGGTGCTAAAATACTTTGGTTTTCATTTGGTGCCAGGAACTGGACATTATTAGGGTTGCCCGGGCCATCACTCAAACTTGATTTGTTGTGTCCGGTTTCTACAACGTAATTTGCAACAACATTTACATCTAAATTTTTGCCAACAGATTGAGAACCGTTAAAGTTTAACGTTTTCCTATCTAAGTAGCTGTTTGGTACGATAGAATTAGCGCGTAGGTTAGATGCCGATAAACGAAAAGCACCGGTTTCGTTGCCGCCATTTACCGAAGCCGTATTTGTATAACTTGGTGCGGTTCTGTAAAATGAACTCCAATTATTTTTGACAGCAGAATAAGGATGCATTTGTCCGTCAAACTGAATAACCTGAGATCCGTCTAATTTTGCCCCCCAAGCTAAGCTACCTGTATTTAAAGCATCAGAAGCATTGGCTGGTTTTAATCCGTTTTGACCTTGTCCATAAATTTGTTGGAAATCTGTGTTGTCAACAGCTTTGTCAAATTGAAAGTTTGTATTGTACTCTACACCAACACCAGTATTCTTTTTACCAGACTTTGTGGTAATTAAAATAACGCCATTAGCTGCCCTGGAGCCGTACAAAGCAGAAGCAGATTGTCCTTTCAACACTGTCATGCTTTCAATATCGTCCGGGTTGATGTTGGCAATACCATCACCATAATCAGCACCGCCCCATTCACTTGCAGAACCTCTTTGCGTATTATCCATTGGAACTCCATTAATAACATACAATGGAGAGCCGGCGGTGAAGCTGGTTACACCGCGCATTAATACCCTTGCAGATGAACCAGGGCCACCATTGGCGCCGCCAACGCTTAAACCTGCAACCCGGCCTTCTAAAGATAAGGCTACGTTTGATTCGCGGGCTTTATCTAATGCTTCTCCACTAACTGTCGAAACTGAGTATCCTAATTTCCTTTCGTCTCTTTTAATACCTAAAGCCGTTACCACAACTTCATTTAAGTTATTGGCACTTGGCACTAAACTTATACTTAAAGTGGTTTTTCCTGCAACGGGTACTTGTTGGGTTGTGTAACCGATATAAGAAACTACCAGTACCGCATTCTCTGGTGCGGTTAAAGTAAAAGCACCATTTACATCGGTGGCTACGCCGCCGGATGATCCTTTTACTTTTACAGAAACGCCGGTTAAAGGCTGGCCTTTTTCATCGGTTACTTTTCCGGTAATGGTAATATCAGCTACGCTTTTGTAAGCTGATACCGATACAGCATTTATTGCTGCAGATTTTAAAACATTTTTATGTGCATAAGCACTGGCAGATGCATCCAGGTTAAGGAGTAACACGGATGCAAATGCAAATGTTGCGGTTAACGATAGCTTTGGCAGGCTATGTTTACCAGCAGCACCCGGTAGGTGTTTACTGATTTTCATGTTGAAATGGGTTTGGTTAAAAAACAGTGTCCTGCCTAAAAGCAGGTACAGTTAAATTAAAGAAATAGGTTGTTTTCCGTGGTTTTGAAATCTTTTTGAGGGATTTTAATCGGGATTAGAAGTAGTTTTTTTTAATCATAAGCAATTGTTAAGGGTAATTAAGTAAATAGTGTTTTAAAGTAGTCGATGAATAGATATCAGATATGTTATTAGAAATATAAGCTTAAAATCTCTTTCGATTCCGCTAAAAAATTGTTTTTAATGTACTTATATTAATATATAGTGTCTTATCTATCAAGAAATATACCCTTAAAAGAAGTATAAGTCTATTTTCTTTCTAGTTTTCGTAACAGATTGTCGTATTTGACAATAATTACTACTAAAAGTCTTGTATTTTAAAGCACGGTCTAAGTAAGTAAATTAATTTTAAACTTCCTATTTCTTTTTTAAATTTTTAAAAAGTTTTTTATTTATCAGAATAAAATTCTAAATATGTAAAATATTGATCCTTAATAATGACTGCCGATAGAATAGAATATTTACTTAGTTACAGTGAAGCCATCAAGTGTTTGTATTATAATAATGTGTTAACCAGTGCAGACATCAGTAATTATATTGGTAAAAGCATTCCGCACACTATTAAGGTGTTGAACGAATTGATTAAAGAAGGCTACGTGACCGAAAAAGGCTTCGCTAATTCAAGCGGCGGCCGCAAGCCTTTAAATTATTCGCTTATCGCAGAAACACATTATTTGTTGTCGGTAGCGATGGACCAGTTTTCGGCACAAATGGTGGTGGTAGATATGAACAACAATTTTGTAAGCCAGGTAGAACGTTACGAATTCGACATACATCTTTTACAACCCCAAACCTTTGTTGATCAGCTAAAACACTTTATAGAAAAATCGGGAATATCAAAAACAAATATCCTTGGTATAGGCATTACGATGCCCGGTTTTGTAGATACAGATGCAGGCATCAACTACACATATTTAAAAATTACCGGTCAAACACTGGTAGAATATATCCAGCAAAATATATCCATCCCGGTTTTTCTGGATAACGATTCCACCGCAATCGCATTGGCCGAACAAAAGTTTGGCGTAGCAGCGCATATTAAAAATGTAATGGTGTTAAATTTAGGCTGGGGAATTGGCTTGGGAATGATTTTGAACGGTAAGATCTTCCGCGGAAATAACGGTTTGGCGGGAGAATTTAGCCATATCCCGCTTTTTAAAAACGGCAAACTTTGTGATTGCGGCAAACACGGCTGTTTAGAAACAGAAGCCTCTTTAATTGCCGTAACAGCCACGGCAAAAGAAGGTGTAAAGCAAGGACAAATTACCAGTTTGGCCAATTATGCCGATATTAATGCCGATATTATTATTGCAGAAGCGATTAAAGGCGATGTTTTTTCGGTAAAACTGATTTCGGAGGCAGCCTATCATGTGGGCGAAGGTTTAGCAATTTTAATCCATTTAATGAACCCGGGCGCTATAGTTTTAAGTGGTAAAGGAAGTATTGTAGGCAGGTTATGGCTGGCACCAATCCAACAAGCCATTAACGAACATTGCATTCCGATGCTTACCCATTACACCGAGTTCATCATCTCCAACTTAAACACCAAAGCACAACTGATTGGCGGCGCGGCATTGGTTGTAGAAAACTTCGGAAAAAAGCTCGAAGCTAAAATTATTGCCATAGAAGAAGCATCTTACATCAACACCCAAGCAAGTTAATTATGGTTAAAAGTTACGTTGCTAAAATCAGAAAATTTCCGATTGTCCTGCTGCTGCTTTTCGCTGCACATATTGTTAATGCGCAGCAGCACAACATGTCTAAAAAATACCAGGCTCCAACCGATCCGGCCGTACAGCAAAAACTGGCGCAATGGCAGGATTTAAAATTCGGACTGTTTATGCACTGGGGAACTTACAGCGAGTGGGGCGTGGTAGAAAGCTGGAGTATTTGCCCCGAAGATGAAGGCTGGACGCAACGTAAAGGTCCGTACGGTGCAACTTACGAAGGTTATAAAAAAGCTTACGAAAACCTGCCAGCTACTTTTAACCCAACAAAATTCAATCCCGAAAAATGGGTGGCTGCCGCGAAAAATGCAGGCATGAAATACATGATCTTCACCACCAAACATCACGATGGTTTTTCCATGTTTGATACCAAAGAAACCGATTACAAAATTACCGGTGTAAAAACAGCATTCTTCAAAAACCCGCGTGCTAACGTAACCAAAGAAATTTTTAACGCTTTCCGAAGGGAGAACTTTATGATCGGTGCTTATTTTTCCAAGCCCGACTGGCATTCGCCATATTATTGGTGGCCATATTTTCCGCCAAAAGACCGCAACGTAAATTACGATCCGGCCAAATATCCCGAAAAATGGAACCAGTTTAAAGATTTCACTTTTAACCAAATCCAGGAACTGATGACCGGCTACGGCAAAGTAGATATTTTATGGCTGGATGGCGGCTGGGTTAGACCGAAAAATACCATTGATACGACTATCGACTGGCAGCGCGGCATTAAATTTAACCAGGATATTGACATGCCAAAAATTGCCGCAATGGGACGAAAAAACCAGCCGGGATTAATTGTGGTTGACCGTACCGTTTCCGGGCCGTACGAAAATTACACCACGCCAGAACAAGAAGTTCCGAAAGAACCGTTGAGCAATCCCTGGGAAAGTTGTATTACGATGGGCAATTCCTGGAGTTACGTGCCCGGCGATCATTACAAATCCACCAAAGATATTGTGCAATTATTGGTGAAGATTGTTTCGCGCGGCGGAAATTTGCTGATGAATATCGGTCCTGGCCCGGATGGCGATTGGGACCCGGAAGCTTACAAAAGGTTGGCTGGAATTGGCGATTGGATAAAAATCAATGGCGAAGGCATTTACAATTCGCGCGCCGTTGCGCCTTATTCTTCCGGCAACATTTATTACACAAAAAACAAGGATAAAAACAGCATTTACGCATTCACGATTTCGGATCAGGAAACCGTGAACTTACCTTCAACCTTAAATCTCAACTTAAAAGATTTGGGAAAAATTAAAAAAGTAACCTTGTTGGGCAGCAGCGCGAAAATCAGCGTTAAAAATAATGCGGATGGGATTATGCTGAATATTCCTGCATCTGCCAAAAATATAGTGTTAAAAGAAGCCGCATGTTTTAAAATTGATTATTGATTTTTAAATAGATATTTTGCAAAACCGAACCGAT
>CAZZVO010000026.1:0-22712 GCA_964657505.1 uncultured Mucilaginibacter sp. | reverse complement strand
ATTGTTGCCTTTTTGTATAACCCGGATTGTTCCAAAGGTCGTGCTCTACAACTTGGTCTGCATAATAAACAAACTTTCTACAGTTTAAAGAAAGTGTAATTTGGTGCGTATGTTCCAGCAATAGTTTGTAAACTTTTAATGCTTTTTCATCACCAATTACTTTGCCCAGCCTGGTTTTAACTTTGCCTAACTCTGGATGACGCACAAAAATTATCAGTGCAGTATTTAAAGGATTGGATAGATTCATGGCATGTTAATCAGCAACTGCCCCGCCGCAACTCGATCCGGCACCGGCGGTGCAGCCATAACAATGCTGTTTTAAAACTATATTACGAAAACTTAAAGCCGCATAATCAAAAGTGGAAAGATGCTGAGAATGGCTGCTTGTTACTTTTAAATCTAACATTTGGTTAAAATCACAATCGTACAAGTATCCGTCCCAACTTACCGAAATTGTATTCCGACACATCACATTTTTTACTGCCGCCGGGTTAAAAGCTACAATCAATTTTTCCATGTACTTATCATAATTACCCGTTGAAAGTAAGTAATCCAAGTAACGGCTGATCGGCATATTGGTGATGGCAAAAAGGCTGTTAAAAACAATGTTAAACTTTTTGTACAATTCAATTTTGTATTCTTTTTCCAATGCATCTTGCGATGGCGGTAAAAATGCACCAGCCGGATTGTAAACCAAGTTTAATTTTAAACCGGTTCCTTCCTGCCCGTAACCGACCGCATTTAACATCTGCAAAGCTTTGATCGAATCTTCAAAAACACCATCTCCACGTTGCCTGTCTGTTCTGTCTTGAGTAAAACTTGGCAGCGATGAAACCACTTCAATTTGATGTTTTTTAAAAAATTCCGGCAGGTCGTAGAAACGTTTGTTAGCCAGGATGATCGTGAGGTTACAACGTACAATAACATGCTTGCCTAACTTTTTAATCTCCTCCACAAACCATCTAAAGTTGGGGTTAAGTTCTGGTGCACCGCCGGTAAGGTCAACAATGCTAATATTGGAATGTGCAAGTACGTTTAAACACAAATGCATGGTTTCAACCGTCATGATTTCTTTGCGGTCCGGGCCTGCATCAACGTGGCAATGTTTACAAACCTGGTTGCACATTTTACCAACATTTACTTGGAAAATTTCCACTCCGTTAGATTGTAATGGAAACATGCCTAAACCAGCTACTTTTTCTCTAAAGGAAGCATGTTTGTGCTCCTGTTGATCTTCCAGAATAGATAACTGGTTTTCTGTATCAGCCAGGTAGTGTTGTAGTACTTTAAGCGATTTTATCATTACATTTCAATCTCTTTCACCTTGTTCATCATCTGCACGCCATGCACTAAAACTGCACCACCTTTTATGGCGGCTGCAACATGTACGGCTTCCATCATTTGCGCTTCGCTGTACCCTTTTTCGTACGCATCGCTGCTGTAAGCATCAATGCAATACGGACATTGTACTGCGTGGGCGACGGCCAAAGCAATCAGCGATTTTTCTTTTGCAGTTAACGCACTATCCTTAAAAACTTCGCCGTAATAAGAAAAAAACTTGTCGGCCATTTCTTTCTGGTATTCGCCAATCGTGCCGAATTTGCCTAAGTCTTCGGCATTATAATAATGGTCAGCCATTGCTTTCTGATTTATAATTGTTTAAAAATAAACTCCAATCGTATTTTTTAAATTGGATGGTTGGATTGCTTTCCTTCGGGATAATGCCGTTGGTTTTTAAAATTTCCAAGATACCTTTTTTACCACCAAAATCTTTGCGGAACCAACCCATAATTGCAGGAACGCTCACTACTTCTTTTACCGGGTCAAAACTTGCTTCGCCACGAAGGTAAGTTTTAACCGCCACGTTTAATTGTTTATTTATTTGTTTTGGTTCGTAAAAAGCAATCGGCGGACAACTTTTGGCGCCGCAATTTAAAGCGAAATGAATGCGGTAATCTAATTTACCCACCCTAAACTTTTTTTCAAATGCAGAAGGAAGAGTTTTGTTGAGATAACCTTCGCTCCAGGAAACTTTGGAATGACGGAGGATGCCATGTTCAATTAAATTTAAACTGATTATTTCACCAGCTACATTAATTTGTTTGGAAGAAAAGAAAGAACTTCTGGTTTTATACTGGTCCGGGTTTTTCTTCAAAATCACTTGTGTGAACCCGTTATACAAGTTTAGCCAAAAAGCTAACTTTTTGGAATCGCTGTTTAATTGGTTGGCTAAATTGTTCTCATCTAAATTCTTCAGGCTATCCACAAAAGTTGCGGTACTATCGCCCGTTTTTGCTGCGTATAAAAAGTTCTGCGAAAGTTGGATAACATTTACGGATTTTATTGACGGTTTTTTTGGTTGGGCAATTCCAACTTGTACAAAAAATACAAAGAAGCAAAGAATACAAAATTGGAATTTGTTGTTTAGCATTTGTGGATTTACGGAATACACCGGCTGCGGGTTCTAATTTTGTTAAGTTATAATTAATTTAACAAATGGAGGCAGGTTTTAATTTAGGTAGTTATCTTCAATGCCTTTAAGGATTGTCTTTTGATCATTCAAAACAAACCAATGCTTCTTTTATGCCTGTAAACCTTGCAAGTTTTGGTGTGATAAAAGAAGCATCTGTAAAAACCAGATTATTTTCTATCTGATCCACAGCCTGTCCAACAAAAAACACACGGCGAAAACCACACTTGCAATTCCGTTGGTTGTCATAAAAGCAAAGTTTACGCGACTTAAATCATTTGGTTTTACCAAGCTATGCTGATAAATTAACATCGAGCAAAAAACCAGTAAACCTATATAATAAGGCCATCCGATGGGTGTTAGAAAAATTGGTAAAAACACGAAAATGGCCGATAAAACGTGCAGGAAAGTAGAAAGCCGTAACGCATTTACTTTTCCTAAGCGGACGGGGATCGAATGCAGTTTTTCCTGGCGGTCAAAATCTTCATCTTGCAAAGCATAAATAATATCAAAACCGCTTACCCAACATAAAACCGAAGCTGAAAATAAAATCGGAAGAACGGCAAAAGCACCGGTTACCACTAAATATGCGCCAATAGGAGCGAGGCTTAAACCCAAACCCAAAACCAAATGGCATAGAAATGTGAACCGTTTGGTGGCACTGTAACCCAAAACAACCAGCAGTGCAACCGGCGACAAATAAAAACAAAGCGGGTTGATAAACCAGGTTGTGCCGATAAAAAGAAGGCAATTGGCAATTGTAAAAGTTAAAGCTGCCGTTGCCGTAATCCTTCCAGCCGGAATATCACGAACTTTGGTTCTCGGGTTTTTGGCATCAACATCGCGGTCTAAATAACGGTTAAAAGCCATGGCCGCACTTCGGGCAAAAACCATACACAGCAACATCAACGCTAATTTTAAAGCTGAAAAAACATGGCTGGTGGTAGTAACCGCCAAAAAAAAGCCGATAAAAGCAAACGGCATCGCAAAAATGGTATGCGAAAAAGTAACGAGGGAAAAATATTTTTTCATTTAAATACTAAAACTAATCCTGGTTTGGCTGGTAAATTTCAACTTCATTCACATCAAAATTGCCGTTTACGCCATCAATAAAATTCAAAATTTCTTCTTTGCCGCTCTGCGTTTCGGCAGAAGTGATGAAAAATTGCGGCAATTCTTCGAAAATAGTTAACAACTCTTTGCGGAATTTGGCTACATTTTGGTCTGTTTTTACTTTTCCCTGTTTATCAGCTTTGGTAAACGTAACCACGAAAGGTATTCCTCTTTCGCCTAAAGAAGCACAAAAATCCAAGTCGATTTTTTGCGGTTCTAATCTGCTATCAATCAAAATAAAAACGCATTGTAAGTTTTCGCGCTTTTCTAAATATTGGCGGATAAATTTGTTCCAATCTTCCTTTTTGCTTTTAGAAATCCGTGCGTAACCGTAACCCGGCAAATCCACAATGTACCAATTTTCATTAATCAAAAAATGATTGATCAACTGCGTTTTTCCAGGCGTTTGCGAAGTTTTGGCTAAACCTTTTTTTCCGGTGATCATATTGATAAGCGAAGATTTGCCAACATTGGATCGGCCGATAAAAGCATATTCAGGTTTTAAAGGCGGCGGTAGTTTGGATATTTGCGTATTACTGCAAACGAAATCAGCAGATTTGACAATCATCCTACAAAGTTAAAATTAGTTGCCTTTACTTTGTGCTATTCTAATGTCGAATTAAAGCATCAAAATGGATTACAAAATTCCTGCGCAAACACGCATCGGCCATGTGCATTTAAAAGTAAGTGATTTGCAACGCTCTTTAGATTTCTACTGCAGATTATTAGGTTTTGAACTGATGCTAAAGTATGGCGAACAGGCAGCTTTTATTTCTGCTGGCGGATACCATCATCACATCGGATTAAATACCTGGGAAAGTAAAAATTCACTTCCGGCCCCAAAAAATGCGCCTGGATTATATCATACCGCAATTTTATATCCTGAAAGAAAAGACCTGGCTGCTATTTTAATGCGTTTGGTTGAAGCTAAATACGCCATCACCGGGCTTTCTGATCATGGTGTTTCTGAAGCCATTTATTTGGATGATCCCGACAAAAACGGCGTAGAATTATACTGGGATCGGCCTCGAGATTTGTGGCCGATGGATGAAAGTGGAAACATCGAAATGTTTACCAAAAGGCTTGACGTGGAAGGATTGCTTGCACTTGCTGTTTAGCTGATGCTTCTTTTAGCACCTATTTTTTAGCACCTTTGAAAATCAACATGAATAAAACAATAACGCCTTACCAAAATACACAGGTTACCAAAAAAGAACAGGTGGCCGATATGTTCAACAATATCTCTGGCACTTACGATTTTTTGAACCATTTTTTGTCGGTTGGGATTGATATTATCTGGCGGAAAATAGCCATTAACGAACTAAAAAAAGACAAGCCACAACTGATTTTGGATGTTGCAACCGGAACTGGCGATTTTGCTTTCGAAGCCATCAAAATCCTCAACCCTAAAAAAATTATTGGCGTTGACATTTCGCAGGGAATGTTAAACATCGCACAAAAAAAGATCGATAAAAGAAGCATGGGCAGCCGGTTCGAAGTACGTTTGGGCGATTCGGAAAAACTGCTTTTTGATGCCAACCACTTTGATGCTGTTACGGTTGCTTACGGTGTCCGTAATTTTGAAAACCTGGAAGCCGGGCTGGCCGATATTTGCCGCGTGTTAAAACCAGGCGGCAAAGCGGTAGTTTTAGAATTTTCTAAACCAAAATTGTTTCCGGTTAAACAGTTGTACAATTTCTACTTCAATTATATTACGCCTTTTATTGGTAAGATATTTTCTAAAGATGCACGCGCATATTCATATCTGCCAGAATCGGTAGCAGCTTTCCCGGACGGCGAACGGTTTACAGGATTAATGCAGAAAGTAGGTTTTAAAAATACCAAAAACAGGCCGCTGGCGTTTGGGATTTGTTCTGTTTATACGGGCATTAAATGAGCATAAAGCAGATACTCTTTTTAGCATTGTTTTTTGGGTGTGCAACTGTTTCTGCCCAACGCGTTACGCAAGCCTGGGCTGGCGGAGCAGACCAAAATAGCTTTTCTTTCGGTTATACTTTTCAATATGTTAGTTCATCTTACAAAATATTGAAAAAGCCGGATTGGCGCACGCCGTTTTACGACAAGGGAACCAGCCGTAACGTAACCGATTCTTTAAACAGCATCAGTTCGCCGAATACTGCGGGTTTTGCTTTGGGTTTTTTGGCGCGATTCAGCATCACCGATAACCTCGAAATCCGCACTACGCCTACTTTGGTTTTTGCAGATCGGACTGTTAATTATCAATACCGGACACAGGATTTAGCACCTGATCGAAGTGAAATTGTATCAACCACACAGGCAGAATTTCCGCTGGAACTTAAATTGAAATCTAACCGGATTGGCAATTTCAGGGCTTACATTTTGGGCGGTGCAAAATATGCTTACGGCATTGGCTCGCAAAGTAAACAAAACGAAAACGACTTAGCACCATTGGAAAGGAAGCTGAAGAATGTGCGTAACTTTTCGTCCTACGTTGCTGGTTTTGGTTGCGATATTTATTTAGAATATTTTAAGTTATCGCCAGAAATCAAACTTTCCAATTCGTTTACCAACGTTTTGTATCCCGAAAACCATCCTTACGCAAGTCCGCTGGAAAAATTATACCTGCACAGCATTATGTTTAGTTTGTTCTTCGAATAAATTTACAAACTTCGCCCCAAAAGCATTTATTTGTGCTTTAAATTAATACTTCTTTTATGAGCAAAATTGCATTAATTACAGGCGCCAGTTCTGGTATCGGCGAAGCTTGTGCCAACGTATTTGCACGCGAAGGTTTTAAGTTGATACTGACCGGCCGGGATACAGAAAAACTGGAAAAGTTAGCCACAGCTTTAAACATTCAATACAATACCGAAGTTGCCGTAGCTGTTTTTGATATCCGCAACAAAGCAGCCGTGTCGCACAATTTGGAACAATTACCCGAAGCCTGGAAAAAAGTAGATGTTTTGATCAACAACGCCGGTTTAAGCAAAGGTTTGGAACCGATAAACATGGGGAATTTAGAAGAATGGGACGTTATGATTGATACCAATATTAAAGGCTTACTTTATGCCAGCAAAATAGTTTCCAACTGGATGATTGCCAACGGGAGCGGCCATATTGTAAATTTAGGTTCTATCGCGGGTAAAGATGTTTATCCAAACGGTAACGTTTATTGCGCAACTAAACATGCAGTTGATGCATTAAACAAAGCGATGCGCCTTGATTTATTAGTGCATGGCATTAAAGTAACGGCGGTTAATCCGGGCGCGGTGGAAACTAATTTTTCTAACATCCGCTTTAACGGCGATACGGAAAGGGCAAAAAAAGTGTACGCCGGTTTTACACCTTTGGTGGCGATGGATATTGCCGAAACTATTTGGTTTGTGGTTTCACGCCCGGCACACGTTAATATCAACGATTTAACAATTATGCCAACAGCACAGGCAAACGGCAGCACAATTAATCGGAAATAGGTTTTGGAGCGGAGAAAAGTATAGATTGAGATTGGAGCGGGGAGCGGGAAGATACCCGACAAGAACTTCCACGTCAACATTAAAAAAATACCGATAAAAGAAGTATGTTAATAGAAACCATCGATCAGGATATAAAACAAGCGATGCTGGCCAAAGCCGATGCGCGTTTAAGAGGATTAAGGGCGATTAAATCGGCTTTGTTGCTGGCACGGACAGAAAAAGGTGCATCGGAAGTGATCTCCGAAGAAACGGAATTAAAAGTGCTGCAAAAGCTGATTAAGCAGCGCAAGGAATCTGCAGAAATATACCAGGCACAAAACCGCGATGATTTGTATCAGATCGAAAAAGAAGAAATGCAGGTAATTGAAGCGTACTTGCCGCAGCAAATGAGCCGGGAAGAAATTGAAGCTTATTTGCAAAATCTGATTCAAAAAGTCGGTGCAACATCTGTAAAAGATATGGGCAAAATAATGGGCGCAGCCAACAAAGAACTTGCCGGAAAAGCAGACGGAAAAACAATATCTGAAATTGTGAAACAGTTATTGCAGTAATATTAATTGGGCGGGTAGTGGAAACCAGGTTAAAAAAGTTAATTTTATAGCCGTTGCAACAGATTGTGTACCGATAGGCTTTTTGGGTTTTGATTATCTTTAAGGCAAAATTATTATCAAGATACGTTTATGGACTTTGTGGTTAAAGAAGAAAATGGTTTCAAATATATAGAACAAGGTGAAGGTGACGTATTGTTGTTGTTGCACGGTTTGATGGGCGCATTGAGTAATTGGGAATATGTAATTGAAGAATTTAGCAAAGAATACCGCGTAATCATCCCGATGCTGCCGATTTATGATTTACCATTGTTAACTATAGGTGTAAAAACGTTATCTAAATTTGTACATAAGTTTGTAAAGTTTAAAGAGCTGGAAGATATTGTGGTGTTGGGGAATTCGCTGGGTGGGCACGTAGCTTTGATTTATGCGATTAACCATCCGGAAAGACTAAAATCAATGGTGCTGGCAGGAAGTTCTGGTTTGTACGAAAACGCTTTTGGCGGTTCTTTTCCCCGCAGGGAGAGCTATGAATTTATCAAAGGCAAAACGGAATACACTTTTTACGACCCTAAAACTGCAACCAAAGAGTTAGTGGACGAGGTTTACGAAAGTGTTAATAACCGGCACAAAGTTATCCGTTTGCTTGCTATGGCCAAATCGGCCATCCGGCATAATATGGCTAAAGATTTACACAAAATAAATATACCAGTCGCGTTAATCTGGGGCAAAAACGATAAAATTACACCGCCGGAGGTTGCTGTAGAATTTAGTCATTTACTTCCGCATGCCGAGTTAACCTGGATCGATCATTGCGGCCACGCGCCAATGATGGAACAACCAGCAGAGTTTAATCGTATATTAAAAGAATTCCTGGAAAAAATTAAAGTTTAAGATGATTGCTGCCGAACTGATTTCTGATATTATCCCACCAGTCAAAACAACGGATACGGTGGAAAAAGCTTATTTACTGCTGGCAGAATTTAAGGTAAATGAACTTCCGGTGGTTGATGGCGATTTGTTTGTAGGTATCATTTCTGAAGATGACCTGATCGAAATTACAGATGATCAACTCTCAATCAGTGCGCTGTCCGTTTTAAAAGTTCATGCTTTTGTAAGGGAAAACCAGCACGTTTACGATGTGATCCGAGT
The DNA here is from genome assembly GCA_964657505.1 of uncultured Mucilaginibacter sp. Classification (GTDB taxonomy): domain Bacteria; phylum Bacteroidota; class Bacteroidia; order Sphingobacteriales; family Sphingobacteriaceae; genus Mucilaginibacter_A. Next base: position 13,974 of record CAZZVO010000026.1, on the reverse strand, counting down.
GTTCCATGCACAAAAATTAAGTATTGTGCCGGTGCTGGATATGAAAAATAATTATCTCGGATTAATTAACATTAATTCCCTGACTGACTATTTTGCAACATTAACATCTTCTGCCGAGTTGGGAGCAATTATCGTCCTCGAAATTGGCAACCGTGATAACTCCCTCGCACAAATGGCACAAATTGTAGAATCGGATAAAGCCCAAGTACTCAGTTCATACGTTCGTTCTTTTCCTGATTCAACAAGGTTAGAGGTAACGTTAAAAATCAACAAAAAAGATGTTGCTGCTATTTTGGCTAGTTTTGTTCGTTATAATTACATGATAAAAGTAGTATTTAATCAGGCACAAGTTGAAGACGACTCCATGAACCGTTACGATTTACTGATGAATTACATCAACCTTTAAACCCGCTCAATGAAGATTGCAGTTTACGGCAAACCGTTTAACCAGGCAGTATTACCTTTTATCAGGCAGGTTTTTGATTGCCTGGAACAGCATCAAACAAAAATCTTCGTCCACTCCGAACTAAACGATTTTATTGCCGGGCAACCCAATTTTTCTTTGGGCAACACTGTTTTTAATAGTTATAAGGATATTAATAACAATGTCGACGTGATGCTGAGTTTAGGCGGCGACGGTACAATTTTAGGTACGGTTGATTTAATACGCGACTCAGGCATTCCGGTTATCGGTATCAATTTTGGCCGTTTGGGTTTTTTGGCCAGCGTGAATAAAAATGATATTGCGGCTGCTATCCATGCTTTGATCAACAAACAGTTCACATTGGATGAAAGGGTGCTCCTCGAAATAGAATCTACTCCGATTCTGTTCAATAACCAGAACATTGCCTTGAATGATATTACGATCCACAAGCGCGACGATGCGGCTATGATCACGATCCATGCTTTTTTAAATGATGAATTCCTAAATTCATATTGGGGCGATGGCATTATTGTTTCAACGCCAACCGGCTCCACTGCTTATTCTTTAAGTTGCGGCGGCCCGATCGTTTTTCCGCAATCGGGCAACTTTGTAATCACACCTATCTCTCCCCATAACTTAAACGTACGGCCAATTATCATCTCCGACGATCACAAGCTTACGTTTAAGGTTGAAACCAGAAGCACCAATTATTTAGTTTCCTGCGATTCCAAAACCGAAACGATTGATACCTCCAGCGTTTTTACCATCCGCAAAGCGGGTTATGGTTTAAATCTGGTGAGGTTAAATAATGAAAGCTATTTATCCACGTTAAGGAACAAATTAATGTGGGGGCTTGATGCACGTAATTACTGATTTTTAATATTGATGCGGAACGTTTTCGGCTTGTTTTTCCTACTGCTTTTTTCTTCTGCATCTTTTGCGCAAAAATGGGAACCGGGTATTTTTATTGGTTCTTCGGGTTACATGGGCGATTTTAACCAAAACAATCCTTTTAAATTTACCAACGCGGCTCTTGGTGCTTTTGTTAAGTACAATTCCAGCGGATATTTTTCTGTGAAGTTGGGTTATATTTACGGCAAGATTCAGGGTGCAGACAGCTTGTCGTCCAATCAGCAATTACGCAACCGTAACCTTAGTTTTTCTGATGCACTAAACGAAGTATCGTTAACCGGCGAACTCAATTTCTTCAATTATCAGCCTGGAATCAGCATAAAGAGATGGACGCCATTTATATTTGCAGGTGTAGCGGCAGTTAATTATGATCCTAAGACCGAATATAACGGGGAAACTTATGATTTACGGTCTTTAAAAACGGAAGGCCAGCAAAAAGAGTATCCTAATACCGCTTTAAGTGTACCTTACGGTGTGGGTGTCAAAGTGAATTTCTATAAAAGCTGGAATTTAGCTTTGGAATTGGGCTACCGGACTGCCTTTACAGGTTATTTAGATGATGTAAGCGGAGTTTATGCCGATAAAAACAGTATGCTTAACGAGAGTTCGAGGATATTATCAGATCGTTCCGGTGAAAAAACAGGTGTTTACATTGGTTCTCCAGGTTCGCAAAGAGGGAATTTTAAAAACCGGGACACTTATATGATAGCCGGTTTTGGTATTTCTTATACTTTTATCAGTCAGAAATGTCCTGTAGTACGGCAATAAATTTACCCTGGTAAAAGAAGCATCTCCCGAAATGACTAAAATATTCCCGGGCATTTATCAACATTCATTTTGATAATTCGCAGATACCGTATAATTTAAAGATTAATTTTACCTTTGCAGCCTGAATTTCAAACAACAAATAACCGCATACAACCGCCATTGCCAATTAGGTCAATGCAAAAATCAATGGATTTTATAGCACAAATAGATAAAGCAAAGTTGCCTAAACACGTAGCCATTATTATGGACGGAAACGGGCGCTGGGCAAAAGGAAAAGGCAAACTACGGGTGTTCGGGCATCATAACGGAGTTTTGGCTGTGCGCGATGTGGTAGAAGGTGCCGGCGAACTTGGTATTGCTTATTTAACTTTATATACGTTTTCTTCGGAAAACTGGAATCGCCCCAAATACGAAGTTACCGCAATTATGGAATTGCTGGTTTCCACCATCAACAAGGAGATCAAAAAATTGATGGATAACAATGTGCGGTTAAATGCAATTGGCGATCTGGACCTGCTTCCGGGAAAATGCAGCCAGGAATTGCAGGCAGCGATCAGCAAAACTTCTTATAACACAGGCTTGGTATTAACATTGGCTTTAAGCTATAGTTCGAGGCGCGAAATTGTAAGCGCGGCAAGGCAAATGGCCGAAAAGGTAGAAAGAGGTGAACTAAAAGCTGCCGATATAACTGAAGATTACTTTGTAAAACACTTACATACCGCAGAAATACCAGACCCGGAATTATTAATTAGAACAAGTGGGGAATATCGGATCAGTAATTTTTTACTTTGGCAAATTGCTTACTCCGAACTCTATTTTACCAATAAACTGTGGCCTGATTACCGCAGGGAAGATTTATTCGAAGCTGTGTTAGATTACCAAAGGCGCGAACGCCGTTTTGGGATGACAAGCGAGCAGGTGAACTAATTTTTAATGTTTAACACTTTTTAACAACTGTTTAAATTACTTTAGCTTCCAAATTCTACGAATGAACAGGTACTTTTTAGCTATAATTTTTTGTGTATTATCTACTGCGGTTTTTGCCCAAATTGGCAGGAAACCAGCTTCTGCACCAACGCTTCCGGCAGATAGTTTGAGTTATCTCAACCCAAAAGAGTTTACCATTGGTACAGTTACCGTATCCGGTTCTCAATATTTGGACAAGGATGTTTTGATTAAAATATCGCAACTTACCAAGGGCGAAAAAGTTACTGTTCCTGGTGATGCAACATCCAATGTAATTAAAAACCTGTGGCAGCAGGGATTGTTTGACGATGTTAAATTATTATACACATTACGCAACGATACCATTAATTTTGAGATCAACGTAAAAGAACGCCCGCGGCTTTCAAAACTTAATTTAAAAGGAATCCGCAAAGGTGAAGTGGAAGATGTGCAAAAGAAGCTGAAAGATAAAACCGGTAAAATTGTAAACGAGAATTTACTGAATACTACGACTGCGATCATCAAAAAACATTTTGCAGAAAAAGGTTATCTCAACACCACAGTTGATATTAAACAGCGAAAAGACCCAGGCGAAGCCAACAGTCTTTTATTAGACGTTAATATTGATAAAAAGAACAAAGTAAAGGTAAACAGCATCACCTTTGTTGGCAATACTGCTTTTAAGGATGCAAAACTGAAGAAGTACCTTAAAAAAACCAGAGAGAAAAAAGGCTACAACTTGTTTGGCTCAAAGAAATTCCTGCAAGACAAATACGAAGAAGATAAGCAAACATTAGTTTCCAAAATGCAGGCAAATGGTTACCGCGACGCAGAAGTTTTAAGTGATTCCGTTTGGAAACATGATGAAGCCACTGTTGATATCAAAATAAAAGTTTACGAAGGCCCGAAGTATTATTTTGGTGATGTTACCTGGTCTGGCAATGCAAAATATCCAACTAAAATATTAAACACGCTTTTAAAAATTAAAAAAGGTGATGTTTTTAGTGAAGAAGAACTAAATAAACGGTTGAGCGGTTCGCCAAATGGTGATGATATTTCTTCACTTTATTTAAACGATGGTTATTTAACTTATCAAACCGATCCTGTTCAAACCCGTATCCATAACGATACCATTGATGTTGATTTGCGTGTTTATGAAGGTCCGCAATACACGATCAATAATGTGGTTATTAAAGGAAATGAAGTAACTAATGACAAAGTAATCCGCAGGGAAATCCGTACCAAACCCGGACAAAAATTCTCTAAAGAAGCTATTGTTAGAAGTACACAAGCCATCACCCAATTAGGCAACTTTGATGAACAAAAGATTGATCCGCGGCCAACCAACATCAATCCAAATGATGGAACAGTAGATATTTTGTACAACGTGGTTGAAAAACCTTCCGATCAAATAGAACTTTCCGGTGGTTTTGGCGGGGGAAGTATTGTTGGAACTTTGGGTTTAACTTTTAATAACTTCTCCCTTAGAAACATTTTCAACCTTAGCGCTTACAAACCTTTACCAAAAGGAGACGGCGAAAAGTTAAGCTTGCGCGGACAAGCAAACGGTAAAAATTATCAGAATTTTTCTTTTACTTATTCTGAACCTTGGTTTGGTGGTAAAAAGCCGGTTAATTTTGGTATAACTGCTTATACGCAATTGCAATCTAATGGTTCTAATGTAATTGGATACCAAGTCAGCAAAGGCGATCCAAATTATTATGGAGTTACGATCAATGGTGTTTCTGCAACAATCGGAAAGCAGTTAAAATGGCCGGATGATTATTTTAATTTGAGCCATACCTTGAGTTTCGACCATTACAATTTGGTTAACTATCCTGGTTATTTATTTTCTAATGGCAAATCTATCAATATAAAACTAACCGAAACATTCAGCCGTTATTCACTTGATGCGCCTATTTATCCAACATCCGGTTCTAATATCCGCTTAACTGCCCAATTTACGCCGCCTTATTCTTTATTTAACAATACCAACTATGCAATTGCAACACCGCAAGACAGGTACCATTTTGTAGAATATTATAAAGCCAAGTTTGAAGCGCAGTGGTTCCAGAAAATTTACGGCAAACTGGTTTTAAAAGCACAATCACAATTTGGTTTTTTAAGCTCATATAATAGTGCAGTTGGTCAATCACCATTCGAGCGCTTTAAATTAGGTGGTGATGGCATGCAGAGCTATCAGTTTCTACAAGGTTCTGAAATTATTGGTTTAAGAGGTTATGAAAACTTTGATATCGTGCCTTTAGGTTCTAATGCAACAATTGCCAGCACATCAGGCAGTCCAATATTTGATAAGTTTCAATTAGAATTGCGCCATCCGGTAATCGCCAGTCAATCGGCAACAATTTTTCTCTTGGCATTTACAGAAGGCGGAAATACCTGGAATTCATTTAACGAGTTTGCACCTTTCAATATCAGGCGTTCTGCAGGTGTTGGTGCCCGTATATTCCTGCCGATATTTGGTTTGCTTGGGTTAGATTACGGTTATGGTTTCGATGCTATTCCTGGTTTGCCAACAGCTAACAAAGGCCATTTCCACTTTTCTATTGCTCAAAGTTTAAGCGGCGGGTTTAATTAATCATGACGTATACTGTTTTTATCACCCTAAATCTTTAATCAAATTTGTTTACGTAAGATTTTCAAAAACATAATTTTACGTAGTTTTGCAACATGAAGAAAATATTTCTAACATTACTATTACCCGTACTAGCCATAACAGCAGCTTTTGCACAGCGTTTTGCTTATGTGGATTCTGAGTACATTTTGAAACACGTTCCCGAATATGCTTCTTCACAAAAGCAAATAGCTTCTATATCAGACCAATGGCAAAAAGAAACTGATGCGCGTTTCCAGGAAATTGACCGGATGTATAAAGCTTATCAGGCAGACCAGGTTTTAATGACAGGTGATATGAAGAAACGACGTGAAAACGAAATTATCGATAAAGAAAAAGCAGCGAAGGATTTTCAACGCCAAAAGTTTGGCCCGGATGGCGAACTGACACAAAGAAGCACTGCACTGATTAAACCAATTCAAGACCGCGTTGCCAAAGCAGTACAAGCCATTGCCGAAAGTGAAAACCTGGACATGATCTTCGATAAAAACAGCGAAGTGATAATGCTTTACGCAAATCCGCGTTATGATAAAAGCGCAGCCGTAATTACCCGTTTAGGTTTAAAACCAGGAGTATTTGCCAAATAAAATAAATCAAAAACACATAAAACACAAAAATCACCCATAATAAAAAAAATGAAAAAATTATTTAAAGTTGCTTTAGTTGCCGGATCTCTATTTTTTGCAGGAAATATAGCTGAAGCACAATCAAAAATTGGTTACGTCAATTCTAATCAGTTGGTTGACTTGATGCCTGAGACCAAAGTTGTTCAAAAACAAATCCAGGATTATTCTAAAACTTTTCAGGATCAATTGACCGCAATGCAGACTGAGTTGACTGCAAACGCACAAGCTTACGACGCAAAAAGGACAACAATGACCGACGCAGCCCGTACAGCTAAAGAAGCTGAATTGCAAGATCAAAACAAACGTTTGCAAGAATATAACACCAAAGCGCAACAACAAGTAAGCGAAAAAACAAACCAGCTTTCTAAACCATTATTTGATAAAGTACGTGGTGCTATCCAGGCTGTAGCAAAAGAAAAAGGTTACAACTATGTATTTGATACTTCCCAAACCGATTTATTGGTATCTCCGGAAACAGATAATTTGTTAGCTGCCGTTAAGCTTAAACTTGGTTTAAAATAACATACTTCTTTTATACACTAAAAAGCGATGTTCAGATACAAATGGACATCGCTTTTTTTATTTTAGCCGGATGCCAGCAAACCAGCCAATAGGTATTTTTGATTCCGGGATCGGAGGACTGACCGTAGCAAATGCTATCAATAAACTGATGCCAAAAGAAGCATTGGTTTATTTTGGGGATACGGCACATTTGCCGTACGGCGATAAATCCGCGGAAGCCATAAAATATTATTCGCTCAGAATTGCAAAGTTTTTGATTAACGAAGGTTGTAAAGCAATCGTAATTGCTTGTAATACCGCATCTTCACTTGCTTACCACGATTTGAAATTGTTTATGGGAGACGAAATCCCGATTTACAGCGTAATTGATCCCGTGGTAGATTTTATTACAGCTTCTGATCGTTATCAAAATATTGGTGTGATTGCCACACGTGCAACTATCAAATCTGATATTTACGCACAAAAGATCCAGCAGAAAAAACCAAATATCCATGTACAATCTCTGGCTACGCCTTTGTTGGTACCGATGATTGAGGAAGGTTTTTTTAACGATCAAATCAGCAGTACGCTTATCAACACTTACCTTTCTGATCCGCAATTGCAAGAAATCGACAGCTTGATTTTAGGTTGTACACATTATCCGCTCATCCGAAACGAAATTGCAGCTTACTATCATCCGCCAATTGCGATCATCGATAACACAGAAATTGTCGCTAAATATCTTCAAAAAGAATTAGAACGAATGGATTTACTGAATGAAGACGAAGAACCAGCAACTCACCGCTTTTACGTTTCTGATTTTACCGATTCATTCGAAAAAAGCACACAGTTGTTTTTCGGTCAGAAAATCCATTTAAACCTCCGCCAGATCTGGGATTAAGCCTGAAGCTTTATTCCTTTTCTTCCTGCCAATAATCGTTCTTAATAAGTAAGTTTGCAAGGTTTTTAAGCTATTGTTTTGAACCATTATTTCCTCAACATATTAGTTGCCCTGGCGCTTTTCACTTTTGTAGCATTGTTTACCATGTTTGGTGTTTATGCAGAAAGAAAAGTTTCGGCTTTTATCCAGGACCGTTTAGGACCGATGGAAACAGGCAAATACGGCTCGTTTCAGGTTTTTGCGGATATGCTAAAAATGCTGCAAAAAGAACTGATCACTCCGCTGGCCGCCGACAAAATATTGTTTGCGCTGGCACCAGTCGTTATTTTTGTGGCCGTTTATGTTGGGTTTGCGGCTTTGCCTTGGGCACCAACTTTAATTCCGGCTCAAATCAACGTTGGGATTTTTTATATTTTGGCGGTACTTTCCATCGAAACAGTTGGCATTTTGATGGCCGGTTGGGGATCAAATAACAAATATGCGCTACTTGGCGCAGTTCGTTCAGTTGCACAAATTGTCTCTTATGAAATACCGGCAGGTTTTGCAATAATCTCCGTAATTATGATTTCGCAAACATTGGATTTACAGGAAATTGCCAAACAGCAAGGTATTCTCTCCGCAGAAAACATAAAGTTTATGGGTTTTATGCCGATAAAAGAAGTAGGCGGATTTTTAGCCTGGAATATTTTTCGCGCACCGCATCTGATTATTGCTTTTGTGATCTATTTCATTGCATCGTTGGCTGAAAGTAACCGTGCACCATTTGATATTCCGGAAGCAGAATCAGAATTGGTTGCAGGTTTCCATACCGAATTCACCGGGATGCGTTTTGCCTTAGTTTTTTTGGCTGAGTATTCGATGATGTTTTTGGTTTCGATGGTTGGTGTGATCCTGTTTCTTGGAGCTTGGAACACACCACTACCAAACATCGGAGTTGTAAAGCTGGCTGATTGGACGACCGGAAACATTTGGGGAATTGGCTGGATATTTCTAAAATCACTGCTATTAATCGGTCTACAAATGTGGGTACGCTGGACTTTACCACGTTTTCGGGTAGATCAATTGATGGATTTGTGCTGGAAAGTTTTAACGCCGCTTGCTTTTTTATGTATGATTATTTCAGGGATTTGGAGACTGTGGTTAATGTAGAAATGTTTCATGAAACGTCTCTATCTAAAGGAAAATCAAAATGTTTAACAATATCATAAAAGGAATTACATCAGCAGGAAAAGGCTTCAACCTCACCCTAAAACATTTTTTAGCTGCTAAAAAGAGTAGGGAAGTGATTGGTGTACAATCTGATAATTATTTCAAGCAGCAGGAAGGGAACACCACCATCCAATATCCGCATCAAAAATTGCCCATTCCGGAAGTTGGCCGCTACCAGCTTTTTGTGGAAATGGACGATTGTATTGTGTGCGATCTTTGCGCCAAAATTTGTCCGGTTAATTGTATCGATATTGAATCTATTAAATCAACCGAAGCAATCGGACAAACTTCCGACGGAACAACCAAACGTTTGTACGCTGCCAAGTTTGATATCGATATGGCCAAGTGCATGTATTGCGGTTTGTGCACCACAGTTTGCCCAACAGAATGCATCACAATGACCAACCAATACGATAAAAGTGTGGAAGAAATAAGTTTGTTGAACTACAAATTTTCGACCATGACAACGGAAGAAGCACAAGAAAAGCAATTGGCTTTAGAAAAACAGCAGGCAGAAAAACTGGCTGCAAAACAAGCAGCAGCACAAAAAAAAGTTTGATAAAAGAAGTATGGAGCAAATTATTTTTGTTTTTCTGGGGATTGTAACAGTCGTTTCGGCGTGTTTTGTGGCTGCCAGTAAGAATTTGGTGCGCTCTGTTTTTATGTTTTTTGTTACCTTGTTTGCTGTTGCCGGATTGTACGTTTTTGCTTTGGCAGATTTTGTCGCCATCACCCAAATTGTAATTTATGTTGGCGGTGTTTTGGTACTGATGCTGTTCACGTTTATGTTGTCGAGCAAGGAAACACTCGAAAAGCTGGAAAACAAGAAACCCGGTTTTGCGCTGAAACAAATCCCAGCGTTGCTGGTGGCGGCCATATTTTTAATTGTGCTGGTCAACGCCATTTTAAAACTACATCCTAACCAGTTGCAATGGATCATTCAATCTCAAAAAAACACTTTTCAACCGCAGGATAACACAGTTACCAATATCGGTGTCAACCTCATGACGGCTTATTTATTACCTTTTGAAGCCATTTCCATTTTGCTGATGATGGCTTTAATTGGAGCCGCACATTTGGCCAGAAAGGAGCAAGGCAATGATTAACCTGCAAACTTTTATGCTGATCGGCACGATTTTATTTTGTGTGGGAATGTATATGGTGCTCACTAAAAACAACACAATCCAGGTTTTGATCGGGATCGAATTTATGATCAACGCTGCCGTAATCAACCTCGTTGCTTTTGGAAAATTTGATAAGCACAACAATAGCGGACAAATTTTCGCGCTGTTTGCAATAATTTTAGCTGCGGCTGCAAGTGCCGTTGCGCTGGCTATTATTTTAAATGTTTACCGAAGGTTCAAAACCATCGATCCGGCAAAAATCAATGAACTAAAGAATTAGCAGAATTTGGAACAGCTCAGTACTTTACAACATCATCCCACCGAAATACAACTGGCATTAGCGGCCGCGCTGCTGCCTTTTGCCGCTTTTATCACCAATTTTTTAGTGCTAAAAACAGTATCCGGCAAAGTTGCAGGTTGGCTGTCGGTAGTTTGTATCTTGTTGAGTTTGATGTGTTCCTGCATCTTATTCACCAAAGTTTGGAACAAAGAACCGATTCACGAACAAGTTCTTTGGTTCGCAATCGGGAACGCTAAAGTTTATGCCGGGTTGCTGCTCAATAACCTTTCTGTATTGATGCTGATTTTGGTTTCCGGCATCGCTTCAGCAGTGCATTTTTACTCGCTAGCTTACATGCAAGGCGACTTACATTTCAGCCGTTATTTTCGGTACCTCAGCTTTTTTTGCTTCGCGATGATGGCTTTGGTTGTGGTTGATAATTTGTTGCTGATGTACGCTTTTTGGGAATTGGTTGGTTTTGCTTCCTACTTGCTAATAGGCTTTTGGTTTACCCGGGAAAAAGCAGTTCAAGCCAACAAAAAGGCTTTTATCATGAACCGTATCGGAGATATTGGTTTCCTAATCGGGATCATGATTGTGTTTGCACACTTCCAAACGTTCGATTTGGTTACGATTTTCAACCATCCAAATAACTTTACTTCTGCAGGAGGATTATCAGGAACCTGGCTAACTGTCGCCGGTTTGTGTTTTTTTCTGGGAGCAGTTGCTAAATCGGCACAATTTCCGTTACATACCTGGTTGCCGGATGCGATGGAAGGCCCAACTTCTGTTTCAGCCTTAATTCATGCGGCAACTATGGTGGCAGCAGGTGTTTTTTTGCTGGCACGTGTTTATCCAGTTTTTAATGCTGATGTTAAAATGGTCATTACCATAATCGGAACTTTTACCGCTTTTATGGCAGCTACGATTGCACTCACCCAAAACGATCTCAAAAAAATATTGGCATTTTCTACCATTTCTCAATTGGGTTTTATGGTTGCCGCGATGGGTATCGGTGCCTATGCTTCGTCTTTGTTCCACCTCGTAACACATGCTTTTTTTAAATGCCTTTTATTTTTATCGGCTGGCGTAATCATCCACGAAATGCAGCATTTAAAAGAAAAACTGCACCTGGAAATCGATCCGCAGAATATTTTATGCATGGGCGGTTTACGCAAAGTTTTGCCTATTACGTTCATCACTTGCATCATTGCCGCGCTGGCTTTAATTGGTTTGCCACTCACTTCCGGTTACTTATCTAAAGACGGCATTTTGATCCAGGCTTTTGAGTGGGCAGAAGGCCGTTCTATCGTTTTCAAACTCATCCCGATTTCCATTTTAATTACCAGTTGGCTCACGGCTTTTTACATTGCACGTTTAATGTTTAAAGTTTTTTGGGGTGAATTCAGGTTGAAAGAAATGATCCCGACATTTGAATTTCCTGCTTCCAAAGAAAACAAACTCTTTACCTGGCCAATGCTGTTTTTATCGGTGTTTTGTTTGTTCCCTGTTTTCTCGCTCAACCCGCTGTTGTACGAACAATCCTGGCTTTTTCGTGGTTTTTTAACTTCTGATTATTTTGAACGCGAAAATTTATACCACACCGTTATTCCGGCTGCCGTAAACCTGTTCACAATTCCGGTTGTCTATGTAGCGTACTTGCGTTACGTAAAACAAAACATCAATTGGTTTCCGGAGAATCATTTCCTGTTCACATTGTCCTACAATCAATGGTACGTCGACCGGTTTTACCAGAATTATTTGGTAGGAAGTATTGTCTGGTTCAGCAAAAAACTTTATGCTTTTGATCGATTGGTGGTCGATGGTTTTATCAATCTGCTTGCTAAAACCGGATTGTTTTTTTCGGAAATCAGCAAATGGCTCGACCGTTATGTAATTGATGGTTTGGTTAATTTTATCGCCTTCCGTATCCGCGATATTGGTAGTTTTGCCCGTAGTTTCCAAACCGGGAAAGTGCAGCAATACCTGCTCACCATGCTCATATTTATTTTAGGTATTTACCTTTTAAAAACGCTGATTTAGGTTGATGAACCATATACTTACACTGCTCATTTTTACGCCTTTACTGTTTGGTGCGATACTTCTTTTACTGCCTGTTTCTTTGCGTAATAGCTTTAAATACATCGCAATAGCGGCAACTTTGGTTCAGGTTGTTTTAAGCGGATGGCTGTACTTTCATTTCCAAACTGGTGCTTCTTTTAGCGGTATAAATCACATCAACCAGTATCAATTTGCCGAAAAAGCAAGTTGGATCAGCCTGAGTTTAGGTTCGCTCGGCAACATGCAAATTGACTATTTTGTTGGTGTTGACGGACTTTCTATTGGATTATTATTCATGTCGTCCATCGTAATGGCAGTTGCTGCGCTGGCTTCCTGGGAAATCAAAACCAATTTAAAAGGTTTTTTTGCTTTGTTTTTATTGTTAGACACGGCAGTAATCGGTGTTTTCTGTGCGTTGGATTTCTTTCTGTTCTACATTTTCTACGAACTGATGCTGTTGCCGCTTTACTTCCTGATCGGGATTTGGGGCGGAGTTAGACGGGAATATGCAGCCATTAAATTTTTCCTGTACACGTTGTTCGGCTCTGTTTTTATGTTGCTGGTGATGATCGGCTTGTACTTTTCCGTAACCGATCCAACAACTGGAAACCACACTTTCAACATCGTCAACATGATGAATCCGGCTAACTATGCGCCAGGTTCTATTTTTTCCATCCTCGCACATCAAACTTTATTCGGTTTTTCGGCGCGAACTTTGGGTTTCGTGGTTTTGTTTATTGCTTTTGCCATTAAAGTTCCGGTCGTTCCACTGCATACCTGGCTGCCTGATGCGCATGTGGAAGCGCCAACTGCTGTTTCCATCATTCTCGCGGGTGTTTTATTGAAAGTTGGCGGATACGGAATTTTGCGCATTTGTTTTAGTATCTTCCCGGATGTGGCAACGGTAGGTGCGTTTTGGCTCGGTTTACTTGGCGTGATTTCCATTTTGTATGGTGCTTTAAATGCACTCGCGCAAACCGATTTAAAACGTTTAATCGCTTATTCTTCCGTTTCGCACATGGGTTTTGTTTTGTTGGGAATCGCTTCCCAAACTACCGAGGGAATCAGCGGCGCGGTGATGCAAATGCTAAGTCACGGTTTTTTATCGGCGATGCTGTTCTTTTTAGTTGGCGTAATTTACACGCGCGTCCATGATCGCTACATTTATAATTTTCGTGGTTTAGCTTCGCTGATGCCAACTTTTACAGTTTTTGTGATGATCGCATTTTTTGCTTCGTTAGGTTTGCCCGGTTTTTCAGCTTTTATGGGCGAAGCTTTTTCCTTGATCGGTGCTTTCACTTCATCTTCTATAAACGGATTATTGCCGCCTTGGATGGCAATTTGCGGTTCCATCGGTATTTTGTTAAGCGCAGCTTATTTTCTGTGGACTCTACAGCGAATGTTTTTTGGTGAAACAAGGTTATCCGGCGGAGAAAACTGGCGTACAGCTTTAACAGATCTCAACTTTCGAGAAAAATCAGCTTTAATACCGTTGGCTTTAATGGCTTTAATTTTAGGCGTTTTGCCTTCGCTTGTTTTCTCCAAAATCAATGATTCGGTTTTGGCTTTAGTTTATTTATTTAGATAG
>CAZZVO010000025.1:0-22917 GCA_964657505.1 uncultured Mucilaginibacter sp. | reverse complement strand
AAGCCAGTTGTAAAAGAGTTGCCATTTATTAGCGATCAGGGTTACGTTATTCAACTAACCGATAATGCAAAACAATTAGCAGTAACGGTGAGCAGCAATGTTGATAATGCAAATGTTTACTTGTTTTTACATACCAGAAATACAACCAAATCTATACAAAGTGCAACGCTGGTTAACGGAACAGCTAAGTTTATGATTGATAAGAATGTACTGGGCGAAGGCATCTCTCATATTACCCTTTTTGACAGTGCAAAGCAACCTGTTTGCGAAAGGTTATATTTTAAGCAACCAACACAAAAAGTTTTTATCGCTTCCAATCCTAATCAAGAACAATACGGTGTGCGAAAAAAGGTTAGCGTAGATGTCTTGGTTAAAGATCAGCATGGGCAACCGTTGGTTTCTGATTTATCCCTATCGGTTTACAAGATTGATTCCCTTCAAACCCAAGAACTAGGGAACATTGTAAATTGTCTATGGCTAACATCCGATTTAAAAGGAAATATAGAATCGCCGGATTATTATTTTACAAGTAATGATGCCGAAGCCAATCAAGCTGCTGATAATTTAATGCTTACACAGGGTTGGAGCAGGTTTAAATGGAACGAAATACTTAAAAACCAACAACCGGCATTTTCATTTCTGCCGGAATATACAGGTCATTTGGTTACCGCTAAACTTACCAATACGCTAACAAATACAGCGGCAGGAGATGTAGTAGCAAGCCTTGCAGTCCCCGGCAGGCGTGTGCAACTTTATGTTGCTAAAAGCGATTCGGCTGGCAAACTTCTTTTTAATACCAAAGATTTATATGGATCGGGAGAAATTGTTGTCCAAACAACTGAAGAAAAAGACAGCGTTTATCACTTAGATGTTTTAAGCCCTTTTTCAGAAAAATATTCTAAAAATACGCTGCCGGTTTTTAAACTGACGGAGGAAATGAAAAATTCACTTCAAGACCGAAGTTTGGATATGCAAGTCCAAAATTTATATGCCGGAAATAAGTTAAAGCAGTTTTACAATCCCAAAATAGACAGCAGTTCTTTTTTTGGTAAAACTTTTATGCCCTACAAGCTGGACGATTACACCCGGTTTACTACCATGGAAGAAGTGTTACGCGAATATGTAAAATCATTAATTGTGATCAAACAACAAAAGCGGTTTCATATCAGGATTAACGCAGAGAAGGGGTTTTTAGAAGGAGACCCGCTGGTGATCCTGGATGGTGTTCCTGTTTTTAACATCGATAAAGTAATAGCGATTGACCCGCTAAAAGTAAGAAAGCTGGAACTCGTTAAAAGCAGGTACTTCTGGCAGGCAACTGAGTTTGAAGGGATTTTAAACTTTACAACTTACAAAGGTGATTTAGGTGGGTATGAATTTGATCCTCATGCCGTGATTATTGATTACGAGGGAATGCAATTGGAGCGCGAGTTTTATTCGCCTGTTTACGAAACCAACCAGCAAATTGCAAGCCGACTTCCCGATTTCAGAAATGTACTTTACTGGTCGCCTTCGGTTTCTACGAATGCAAGTGGAAAAACACAGGTAACCTTTTACACATCAGATCGAACCGGAAACTATATTGGTGTACTGCAAGGCATCACAGCAACAGGCGAAGCGGCGAGCCAGTATTTCAAATTTACGGTGAAGCAGGATTATACGGCAGGAATAAAATAAGCAGACACACATTTTTAGCTGATAAAAACAGTATCACCAAAACATCTCCCTCAAATTCCTACTTTTACCTGCATGACGCATCTTTCCGTTAACATCAACAAAATAGCAACACTGCGCAACTCGCGCGGCGGCAATAATCCTGATTTGGTAAAAGTAGCTTTAGATTGTGAGCGGTTTGGTGCTGAGGGAATTACGGTACATCCACGGCCAGATGAAAGGCATATTCGTTATCAGGATGTTTTCGACTTAAAAAATGTAATCGCCACAGAATTTAACATTGAAGGCAACTGCCAGGAACAAAAATTTGTGGATTTGGTGCTGGCCAACAATCCGGCGCAAGTTACTTTGGTGCCAGATGTTTTGGGTCAGATCACTTCTAATCACGGTTGGGATACGATCAAAAATCAGGATTACCTCAAAAAAATCATTGCTGTTTTTAAGGCACAAAATATCCGCGTTTCCATTTTTGTTGATCCGGTTGTAGAAATGGTAGAAGCCGCTGCCGAAACCGGAACAGACAGGATTGAACTTTATACCGAAGCTTACGCCTCCAACTATCATCAAAACAAAGAGCAATCTATTTTATCGTACATAAAAGCTGCTGAAAAAGCCGTTGAATTAGGCTTAGGTTTAAACGCTGGCCACGACTTGGATTTGCATAATTTAAAGTACTTCGCGCAAAATATTCCAGGTTTGCTGGAAGTTAGTATTGGCCACGCCTTAATTGCTGATGCTTTGTATTTAGGTTTGGAAAATACCATACAATTGTACAAGCGTTGTTTGGTTTAAGCCAAAACTACCTCTATTAAATGAAAAAATACATAGCCGAATACCTGGCCACTTTTGCATTAATCATTTGCGGGACTGGAGCTGTAGTGGTTAGTCAGGAAATGCCCGGCTTTGCTTTTAACGGCGGCGTTGCACTTGCTTTTGGGTTGATTGTTATGCTGATGATCCTAATATTCGGCAAGTTATCCGGTGCTAACATGAATCCGGTTGTTTCCATTACCTTGGCTTGTTTAAAAATGCACACTTTTAAAGATGCCTTTTTTTATACGCTGTTTCAAGCAGCTGGAGCTTTGAGTGCTTCTTTTACCTTGCATTTTTTGTTTCCCGCCAACAAAGGTTTGGGCGGAACGTCACCCGCCGGAACAGCCATGCAATCGTTCCTGCTCGAAATTTTTCTTACTTTTATTTTGATCTTGGCCGTGCTGCTGCTTTCGGGCACTTCGCATAAAATCAAAGATTTTGCCGCTGTTATTATCGGCGCAATAGTTGGATTGGAAGCCTATTTCGCCGGACCAATTTGCGGTGCCTCCATGAACCCGATCCGTTCGCTGGCTCCTGCTTTGGTTGCCCACCAGTTGCAGCATTTGTGGGTTTATTTGCTCGGGCCTTCTGTCGGTGCTTTTTTGGCTGCTGTTATTTGGGTTTTGCTTTTTAAAAAGCAGCAGAACCGGCTTCATCCCGCTTAGTTAACTGGTTTTTTGATTGAAGGAAAAAACCCTGTACTTAAAAAAACAGTGATAAAAACAGTATCGCTTAATCAAATGTAAATCTGCTGTAACGATTGCTTGAAACGTTGATTGTGATAAGCCAAAACCTTACTTTCGCAACTTCAATTTATTGCAGTCTACATGAAGTTAAATATCGGTTACCAGGAAAAATTTCAACATCGCCATATCGCCCCGGATCAAACAGAAACCATTGCCATGCTCAAACAGCTTGGTATAGAATCGGTAAACCAACTGATTGATCAAACTATTCCCGCAGCAATCCGCTTAAAAAATCCTTTAAACTTACCTGCTGCAAAAAGCGAGTTTGATTATTTAAATGATCTCAAAATCACCGCTTCCAAGAATAAAGTTTTTAAAAGTTACATCGGAAAAGGTTATTACGATGTGATTGTTCCCGGCGTGATCCAACGAAATATTCTGGAAAATCCGGGCTGGTACACACAATATACGCCCTATCAAGCCGAAATTGCACAAGGTAGATTACAAGCTTTGCTGAATTTCCAAACAATGGTGATCGATTTAACCGGAATGGAAATTGCCAATGCTTCTTTGCTTGATGAAGGAACTGCCGCTGCCGAAGCGATGTTTATGCAATACAGTTTGCGCAAAAACTTAAAGGCTAAAAAGTTTTTTGTTTCTGCGGAAGTTTTCCCGCAAACCATCGATATTTTAAAAACCCGTTCTCAACCGTTGGATTTGGAACTGGTTATTGGCAATCATGAAACTGTTGATCTGGATGACAGTTTTTTTGGGGCGATTGTGCAATATCCGGCTTCAAATGGAGAAGTTTATGATTACCGGAGCTTTGCGGATTCCCTCCACCAAAAAAATATAAAATTAACCGTAGTTGCCGATTTAATGAGTTTGGTGCTGCTAACGCCTCCGGGCGAATGGGGCGCAGATGTGGTGGTTGGTACAACGCAGCGTTTTGGTGTACCGATGGGTTTCGGCGGACCGCATGCTGCTTTTTTTGCCACAAAAGATGCTTATAAAAGAAGTATTCCGGGCAGAATTATTGGCGTAACAATTGACAATGCCGGCAATTATGCTTTGCGCATGGCTCTACAAACCCGCGAGCAACACATCCGTAGAGACAAAGCAACTTCTAATATTTGTACGGCGCAGGCTTTGCTGGCCATTATGGCTGGCATGTATGCCGCTTATCACGGTTCTAAAGGTTTAAAACTTATTGCTGAGCGGATTCATGGTTTAACGGTTTTGCTGTCGGAATCTCTAAAAACTTTGGGTTACGAACAGCAAAATCAGGTTTATTTCGATACGGTTACTTTTGAAGCCGGACAAGTTGTAAATACCATCCACGCAGAAGCTTTGAACCAGGAAATGAATTTTTACTATAAAAATTCCCAAGTTTCTATTGCTTTGGATGAAACCACTTCTCCGGAAGATATCCAAACTATCGTTAAAATCTTCGCAAAAGCAAAAGGTAAAACTTTAGCCGATGCCAATTTTGAGGCGATAAAAGAAGCATTGCAAACGACAATTCCAACAGAATTGCAGCGCACTTCTGAGTTTTTAAACCATGCTGTTTTTAGCACGCACCATTCTGAACATGAGATGTTGCGTTATATCAAATCGTTGGAAGCCAAAGATTTATCGCTTTGCCATTCCATGATTGCATTGGGTTCTTGTACGATGAAACTCAATGCAACCACAGAAATGATTCCGGTTACATGGGCAGAATTTAGCAAAATGCACCCGTTTGCACCAACAGACCAGGTTGGCGGTTACATGCAAATTTTTGATGAACTGAATAAATGGCTAAGTGAAATCACAGGTTTTGCCGGAATGAGTTTGCAGCCAAATGCCGGTGCGCAAGGCGAGTATGCTGGTTTGCTGGTAATCCGCGCTTATCATTTAGCAAATGGTGATGATCACCGAAATATCGCTTTAATTCCTTCTTCGGCACACGGAACAAATCCGGCCTCGGCAGCAATGGCAGGTATGAAAATCATCGTGGTAAAATGTGATGACAACGGAAATATCGATGTTGCTGATTTAAAAGCCAAAGCTGAACAATACAGCAATGATTTGTCGTGCTTGATGGTTACTTATCCGTCAACACATGGTGTTTTTGAAGAATCGATTATTGAAATTTGTGATATTATCCATCAGCATGGCGGACAAGTCTACATGGATGGTGCCAACATGAATGCACAAGTTGGTTTAACCAGTCCGGCTGCAATTGGTGCCGATGTTTGCCACCTCAATCTGCATAAAACCTTTTGTATTCCTCATGGCGGTGGCGGACCGGGAATGGGACCAATCGGCGTAGCTAAACACTTGGTTCAGTTTTTACCGGGACATGCGATGGTGGATATAGAACAGGGAAAATCCATTCACGCTGTTTCTGCGGCACCTTGGGGTTCGGCTTCTATTTTGTTAATCTCTCATGCTTATATTGCGATGATGGGCAGCGAAGGTTTAACTGATGCAACACGTTACGCAATTCTCAACGCAAATTATATCAAGGCAAGGTTAGAAAAACACTATCCAGTTTTGTATGCTGGAGCAAACGGAAGATGTGCGCACGAAATGATTTTGGATTGCCGTGCTTTTAAGAACTTTGGTATCGAAGTAACCGATATTGCCAAACGTTTGATGGATTACGGTTTCCACGCGCCAACCGTTTCTTTCCCGGTTGCCGGAACGGTGATGGTTGAGCCAACAGAATCAGAACCAAAACACGAACTTGACCGTTTTTGCGATGCCATGATTGCCATCCGTAACGAAATTGAAGATGTGGAAAAAGGCGTATCAGACAAAATAAATAACCCGTTAAAAAATGCACCGCATACTGCCGCTGTTGTTACTGATAATCAGTGGGAACATCCGTACACCAGGCAAAAAGCAGCTTTTCCGCTGCCTTATGTTGCTGCTTTTAAATTCTGGCCTTCAGTTGGCCGCGTAAATGATACGCACGGCGACCGCACTTTAATTTGTACTTGCCCACCGTTGGAAAGTTATGCTTTCGAGGAAAGTTTGACCGAATGATAAATGTTTGTAGAGATTGTGTCAAGAAATAGAAGTTCTACAATCCAATGTTTTAAATTAAACGTAATTATTTTTACAACTCTAAAGAGCAACTATTATTTCTTTCAGATTGTAGAAATTATTACTAAAGGATATTAATTATAGAATTAGACACAGTTTTTATTAAACATGGGCAAAACTTTCCCCTATAATCTTTCGTACAAACATTCATGAGCGCAATGCAGAGGCCAGTCAACATTATGTTAGTTGATGATGATGAAATTAACAATTTTATCACCTTAAAGTTAATTAGAAAAGCTTTTCCTGATTCGGTACTTTCTACTTTTTTAAACGGCCGTTTGGCAATTGATAAGTTAAAAGAAATCCTTAATCATCAACCAGATAATATTCCAGATTATATTTTGCTGGATATCAATATGCCGGTGATGAATGGTTGGGAATTTTTGGAAGAATATAAAGCTTTAGACTTTGACCCAGATAGAAGAATCACAATTTATATTTTGTCCTCTTCAGTTTTTAGTAACGATATTGACAAAGCTAAAACCTATCAGTCTGTTGCAAATTTTATTTCAAAACCACTCAATTTAGAGTCGATAAAAGAAGTATTTAGCCTGATGAACGTGCACAGCAATTAAGCACTGATACTTTTTACAGAAAACACTCCGTTTACATAAGAAACCCTTCCCACAGAAAGATTTTTTGCATGATAAAACAAGCATATCCAATTTTCTTCAGCCGCTTGTTTACCAAATTGTTCTCGTAGTTCCATCGATTTTCTTCCGTCAAAATCATATTTGGCCGCAAATTTTCGGATCAGTTGTTCTGGTTCGGGCAAAACATCTCCGCCAAAAAAATAAACTTCACCTTGGGATTCAATTTTAAAAACCTGGTGAAAAGGACAATGTCCGCCAGTCAATTCGTAACTTATCCCTTTTCCAAAATTTCCGCTTCCTTCAACCAAAGTAACATTAACAGAACGTTGCAGCACTTCAAAAATAGGCTGCCGGTAAGAAGTTGATTTTCCGGAAAAAGCAAATTCCCATTCGCCGCGCTGGATCATATGTTCAGCATCCGGAAAAGAAGGTTCCATGCGTCCGTTTTGCTCCATCACCAAGCCACCGGTATGGTCGTAATGCAAATGCGACATTAAAACCAGCGTAACATCTTCCGGCTCAAAACCAGCATTTCTAATGTTATCGTGAAGCATCAGTTCGCCGTTCGGATTTTTGAAGCCGAGTCCAGCATCCATTAAAATTAAATCCGTTTCGGTCTTCAGTAAAAAGGGTTGGACGTGAATAAAAATAGAACCTTTTCGATCAGTCGAATTATCGGTAATCGGGTTAAAGGGAACAAACTTTTTGGTGGCATCAACCGAAAAAGAACCTTCGCCAAGCGCGTAAATATTCATAGAAATGCTAAAATGAGTTTAAACGGGTTTAATGATAAGCCAATAACTATCTTTACTGTTTAAACTTTTTAAAGATATGCAAAAGCGTTGGGTTTTGGAGCAGGAGGGAAACCGGCAGCAGGTTTTAGAGCTGGCAGAAGCTTTGCAAATTGACGAAGTGTTAAGCAACCTTTTAGTTCAGCGCGGTGTAACTACTTTTGAAGAAGCCCGATATTTTTTCCGTCCGAATTTGGGTCATTTGCATGATCCTTTTTTGATGCAAGACATGGAAAAGGCCGTTTTGCGGATTGAAAAAGCCATCAGCAATAACGAGAAAATTTTAATTTATGGTGATTATGATGTAGACGGAACAACTTCTGTTTCAGTTGTTTATCAGTTTTTTAAAAAGCGTTACGAACATATTTCTTTTTATATTCCAAATCGATATACAGAGGGTTATGGCATTTCTACTGCCGGAATTGATTTTGCTGCCGGGAACAATTTCAGCCTGATTATCGCTTTGGATTGCGGCATTAAATCGATTGATAAAGTAATTTATGCCGATAAAAGAAGCATTGACTTTATCATCTGCGACCACCATTTGCCGGGCGAAAGTTTGCCAAATGCAGTTGCGGTTTTAGACCCGAAAAGAAGCGATTGCAGTTATCCTTACAAAGAACTTTCCGGCTGTGGGATTGGTTTTAAGCTGATCCAGGCTTATGCCGAAAAGAACAATATTCCTTTTGAAGAAGTCAGTTGTTACTTAGATTTAGTTGCCGTAAGTATCGCTTGTGACCTGGTTCATATCAACGGAGAAAACCGCACGCTTACTGCTTTTGGCCTGGAAAAACTTAACACAAATCCGTCCATCGGTTTAAAAGCTTTGATGAATGTGGCCGGAAAAGCCGAAAATTATACCGTTTCTGATCTGGTTTTTACCATCGGTCCGCGTATTAACGCAGCCGGAAGAATTGATGATGCCAAACACGCCGTAAACTTATTAATTGCAGATTGTACAATTTCCGCTGCTGATCATGGTGAAGCTATCAACCTAAAAAACACCGAACGTAAAGAACATGATTTAAGCATTACTGGTCAGGCGTTGAACATGATTGATCAGAATCCGTTGCTCATCAACCGACGTTCAACCGTGGTTTTTCAGGAGAACTGGCACAAAGGTGTGATTGGCATTGTGGCTTCGCGTTTAACCGAGAAATATTACCGGCCAACTGTTGTGCTCACCCAAAGTAATGGCCATGTTACCGGTTCGGCGCGTTCTGTGCACGGTTTTGATTTGTACGAAGCTTTATGCGGATGCAGCGATTTACTGCTTCAATTTGGCGGCCACAAATATGCAGCAGGTTTAACTTTATTGCCCGAAAATGTACCCGCTTTTAGCGAACGTTTTGAGGAAGTTGTAGCTTCGGTTATTACAGAAGAACAACTGGTGCAGCGGATCAGGATCGATGCGGAGATCGATTTAGAACAGATCACACCAAAATTCGTCCGGATTTTAAACCAGTTTGCACCTTTCGGACCAGAAAATATGACGCCGGTTTTCATAACCAAAAATGTGTATGTTAGCGGTAATATAAACCTGGTGGGCGAAAAGCATCTCAAACTTTGTGTAGTGCAAGAAGGTTCTGCAATTTTTAACTGTATCGGTTTTGGTATGGGCGAATATATTTATGCCATTAAAAACAGTATGCCGTTTGATATTTGTTATACCATCGAAGAAAATACTTGGCGCGATCAAAAAACCCTGCAATTAAATTTAAAAGGGATACGTGTTAATCAGGAAATGCCATCAGCATAAAACATGATTTTAAGAGCAGAACATTTAATTAAAAAATACAAGCAGCGCACCGTTGTTAACGATGTTACTTTTGATGTTAAGCAAGGCGAAATTGTAGGTTTGCTCGGGCCAAATGGCGCCGGGAAAACCACTTCCTTTTACATGATTGTTGGGTTGATTAAACCGAACGAAGGCAAAATTTACCTGGAAGAAGAAGACATCACCGATGCGCCAATGTACCGCCGTGCCCAAAAGGGTATTGGTTACTTGGCGCAGGAAGCCTCAGTTTTTCGGAAGTTGACGGTGGAAGATAACATCAAGGCGGTTTTGGAAATGGGTAAAATGAACCAGGCCGAGCAAAAAGACAAGTTGGAAGAACTGATCGACGAATTCAGTTTACAAAAAGTGCGTAAAAACCGTGGCGACTTGCTTTCGGGAGGAGAACGCCGCCGCACCGAAATTGCACGTGCACTTGCTGCCGAACCTAAATTTATTTTGCTGGATGAGCCTTTTGCCGGCGTTGATCCGATTGCGGTGGAAGAAATTCAATACATGGTTGCAAAACTACGAACACGAAATATCGGCATCTTGATTACCGATCATAATGTACAGGAAACTTTATCTATTACAGACCGCGCTTACCTGCTTTTTGAAGGAAAAATTTTGCGTTATGGGGAACCTGAAGTACTGGCAGAAGATCCGATTGTGCGCAAATTATACCTCGGCTCTAACTTCGTTTTAAAAAGAAAAACTTTCGCCTAAAACCTTATGACTTTCATTAATTCGTTGGTTACCTGGATCATGAAAAAGCGGATGCACCAGATCGAGCTTTTTATCAAATATCCAAATGAGGTACAGAAAGAGTGGTTTGAAAACCTGATCGCCACTGCCGAAAATACCGAATGGGGCAAAAAATACGATTATAAAAGCATCGAAAATGTTGATGATTTCAGGCAGCGTTTCCCGATACAAACCTATGATACTTTAAAACCTTACATCGAACGGATGATGAATGGCGCGCAAAACGTGCTTTGGCCTTCGGAAATTAAATGGTTTGCCAAATCATCCGGCACTACGAGCGATCGCAGCAAGTTTATTCCGGTAAGTGAAGAAGCGATGGAAGAATGCCATTTTAAAGGTGGCAAAGATATGATCACGTTGTATTGCAACAATCGGCCGGAATCCAAACTATTCACCGGGAAAACGCTGGTTTTGGGCGGAAGTCATCAAATTAATCAATTAAATACTGATTCTTACTATGGCGATCTTTCTGCTGTCATCCTTAAAAACCTTCCGCTTTGGGCAGAGTTTTATCACACTCCGGAATTGGCCATTACACTAATTGAAAACTACGAAGAAAAGATAGAAAAAATTGCACAGATCACACAGCATGTAAACGTTACGGGCATTAGCGGCGTTCCAACCTGGAACATCGTATTGGCCAAACGCTTGCTGGAAATTACCGGCAAAGATAATCTGCTCGAAATCTGGCCTAACTTAGAATTATATGTTCACGGCGCGGTTTCTTTTACGCCTTACCGCGATCATTTCAAAAAACTGGTTCCCAGCGATACGATGTATTATATGGAAACTTATAATGCTTCGGAAGGATTTTTTGGGATCCAGGATCAATCTGACTCCGAAGAAATGCTGTTGATGCTGGATTATGGCGTTTTTTACGAATTTCTGCCACTCGAAAATCTATTCGATGATGATCCGCAAACCCTGTTATTGGATCAAGTTGAAATCGGTAAAAATTACGCATTAATCATTTCCACCAATTCCGGTTTATGGCGATATTTAATTGGCGATACCGTTCAGTTTACTTCGTTATCACCTTTCCGCATTCGGATTACCGGTCGTACCAAACATTTTATCAATGCTTTTGGCGAAGAAGTAATTATTGATAACAGCGAAAGGGCATTAAAAGAAGCATGTTTACAAACGGGTGCCATCGTTCGTGAATACACGGCTGCACCGGTTTATTTTGATGGAAACAAAGCTGGCGGACATGAATGGATTATTGAGTTTGAAAGGAAACCAGATGCGTTTGAACATTTTGTGGATTTGCTGGACGAAACTTTGCGCAAAGTAAACTCTGATTACGATGCCAAACGTTTTAAAGACATGGCGTTAAAAAGGCCAACCGTACATTTAGCTGCCGATGGCACATTTTATAAATGGATGAAGCAAAAAGGCAAATTGGGCGGCCAGCATAAAGTACCGCGTTTGGCCAATAATCGCGAATACTTGGATTCTATTTTGTTGTTGATGAATGGGGTGATGGTTTGATGAAATGCTTCTTTTACCGCGCATTTTTAAATTGTAACGAAATATTTGATTCCAAAAAAAACTGAAGCGACACCTTTTTCTACTATATAAAGTTTTTTCGTTTATTTTAAACCATTTTTTCGTTCGACTAATTGCAATGCTTCTTTTATCACCTTAAAAATATTAAACTTTTGTCATCCTGTAAACCCAATATTTAAAACTGATTTTTAATGGGTAAAAGAAGCATTGTTGTTTCATCTTAAATTTGTTTGCTTATTTCCAAAATATAGGTTGTTTAGTTGCGCCGCGTATTGTACAATCGGTACATGGAATGCTTGAACTGAAATAACCGGCAATACTACCTTTAACGTACATTATAACTGTTGGAATAGCAGTAGAAACTATAGGAATTAGAAAAAGCGCTACCTGTTTTGTGCCGTGATAATCAAAAAAAGTAGAATCTTGTTCACAATCATAAGGATAAGCCGGTTGCCAACTCTGCGGCAAAGCATCATTGGAGATAAACACCCTTTTACTTTTAACATTTGTAGCACTGATAAACCCAATAACAGGTTCTGTAGGGTCGGCCGCATTGTGGATATTTCCGGAAGTAGTAGAAGGCTGGGCATCAAAAATACTCCCCAACTGCTCGGTGTTCTTTTTCAGGTTTTGCCAGTACAAGTATGCTTCTTTTGTTAAGGCATATTGTTTAAGCAGGATACTGTATTTAGTTTCAATTTTTTCGGATGTGGAAACAATCGTTGTGATTGGGTTTTGATAGATAACATCCTGCTGTAGTTTCTCCGAAGAACCTAAAATGATGTTGCTTGATACATCACTCGCAAAGCAATAATAATTCATCTGGTCTGCTCTTCTTGGAAGGATAGCAGTACCATTAGTAATGTATCCTGATTGATATTTGGAATGAAATTTCCAGGTTTCAGTAAAATCCCAGCGGTAATAACGGGTGTTATTTTTAGGGTCGTGGGTGTTGGCATAAACCTGCAATGCATTTCCGGTTACTGTATAACCAATGCTATCAATTGCAGGTGTTGGTGTAAATTGCACATAGTCGGAAAGATAAGTTTTCCCGTTACTTGTTAAAATATGCAAACGATACTTTTTAGTGCTGTCGAGGTTTAACGGGCCGCCAGTGTACCTTCCGTTGCTTGCTTCTTTTAACGGGTAAATATTGGCAAACATATCTTCAACAGTTAATTGTGCCTTTGTTTCTAAGCTCGAACTTACATTTTGGTTGATATTTACCGTACGGCTAAGCTTGATGATTGTGGAATCTGTGCTGCCATTAATTACACCTTCCACAACCAAATAACTGCTTGGTGCTGTTGTTGCAGGAGGGTTATAAGGTTTCTTACAACCCCAAATTAAGGCGGTTAAAAACAGTATTGAATATAATTTTCTGCTCCTCATATTAAAATCTGATGTTGTAGTTTATAAAAGGGATAGGCCGGGCAAAAATGGATAACTGGTAACCATTGATCGACCCACCCTGCTCTGTAAAATAAGTAGAATAAGCGTTTTGCCGGCCCGTTAAATTGTAAATGCCAATGGTAAACGAATTGTGGGTAAGCTGGTGCACTTTATGGTTTCCTTCTATGTTCATGGAAAAATCTGTTCGGAAATAATCAGGGATACGGTATTGGTTCCGGTCTGAATAATAAACCCTTTCGGCACCACCATAATAATACTTGGCAATGGGCAAAGTAATTGGGCGGCCGGTACTGTAAGTTGCATTTAAAGAAACACTGAAACGATGCGATAGGCGATAATTTCCAGTGAAGTTAAAATCATGAGGCTTATCAAAGTTTGCCGGATAATAATTGCCTTTGTTGATCAAATCTCCCGCATTGGGGTCGTCCTGTTTTAAAAAAGTACGGGAGTAAGTATAACTCATCCAACCATTTAATTTTCCGGCTGTTTTTCTTACTAAAAATTCTGCGCCGTAGGCTTTTCCTTCAGTGTTGATCACGTCCGTTTCAACATGATGGTTTAACACTAAGGTAGCACCGCTTTTGTAATCTAAATAATCTTTCAGCCGTTTGTAATATACTTCTACAGAAAGCTCAATTGTATTGGCTTTGGCATTTCGATATAAACCCAAAGAAATCTGGTCGCCATATTGTGGTTTAATATTTGGATCACTCAATTTCCAAACATCTGTTGGTGAGATAGCAGTTGTATTAGAAAGCAGATGGATATATTGCCTCAACGTATTGTATCCAGCTTTGATGGAAGAATTATCACCTAAATTGTATCTTACCGAAGCCCTGATCTCAGGTCCATGATAAGTATTGATCACCTGATTTTTTTTATAAGTTGTGCTGTCGATCACGTTCACGCTTTCTTTTGGCAGGTTTGGGGCATAATAATTAACCGTTTGCGGGCCGAGATAATTATACAAGGAATAACGCAAACCAAAACTAACCAGTAGATCAGGCGTGACGTCGTACTTGTCGCCAACGTACAGCGCACTTTCTAAAGCCCGTTCTGCAGGTACAACATTTGGAACAACCAGAGACTGACTTCCGTTAGGTTCAAAATCGCCGGGGTTTAATTTGTATAAAATGGAACTTAAGCCAAAATCAATAATATTTTTGGGATTGATGTAATAAGTAAAATCAGCTTTAAAATTGGTTTGGTTGATGTTAAAACCCAATTTATAAGCATTTACAGGATTTTCGGAACTGGAAGTATTGTATTGGTAATGATCATTTCCTGCGGTAAAAACACTATAAAACTTATTGCTAAAATTATGCTTCCATTTAATGTTGATATTGCTGTTGCTGTAAGCGTAAGCCGTATCGCTGTTTAACTTAAATTTATCTTTGCTGAGATAACTGGTGATGTAGATGTTATTCCGGTCGTTGATTTGGTGACTGATATCCAGATTTAGGTCGTAAAAAGAAGCTTCACTGTGTTTGTAATCTTCGGGCAATAACTTTAGCAACCAATCAGAATAGCTGGTGCGTCCTCCAAAAATGAAAGAAGTTTTATCTTTGATAATCGGGCCTTCAATGTTCAACCGGCTGGTTAGCAAACCAATTCCAGCGGAACCCGTAAACTTCTTTTTGTTTCCCTCACGGTCTGTTACATCTAAAACAGATGATAAACGGCCGCCGTATTTTTCCGGTATGCTGCTTTTATACAGTTGAACATCTTTAACAATATCAGGGTTAAAAGCCGAAAAGAACCCGAAAAAATGGGCTGGGTTATAAATAGTAGCGTCATTCAGCAAGATCAGGTTTTGATCTGCGGAACCACCACGAACGTTAAAACCGGTTGTTGCTTCTCCTACCGATTGCACGCCCGGAAGCGTTAAGACAACCCTTAACACATCAGCTTCCCCAAAAACTGCAGGCACTTGTTTAATCGTTTTTATATCCAGCCGGTTTACACCTAATTCGCCGCTCCGTACATTGGCTACTTTTTCTGCAGAAATCTTTACTTCTTTTAACGAGGTAATTTGTTCCTGCATTTCGATGTTCAGCTTACCGTTGCTGTACAACACAATTTGCCGCCTGGTATCGCGCATTCCTAAACCGCGTATGGTTAAAGTTTGCCGGCCACGAGGCAAGGTGATGGAATAATAGCCAAATTGATCTGTAGCAATACCCGATTTTGAATCAGCAACCTGAACACTTGCGCCAACAACTGCTTCGCCCGATTTAATATCTTTTACGTAGCCTGCCAGTGTAGCAACACCAGGTTTAATCTCGTTTGTTTTTATTCCTATTTCGTAAAGTTTGTTCTCGGTAGTGGCTTCAGGTATTTTTTTATCCTTATCATCGGTATTATCTGTAATTACCGTTGTTTCCTGATGTGTATCTGCTGCTTGTCCTTTAAAAAAACCGGCTGCCAGCGTTGTTTGTATTTCCCTTCCTTTGGTAAGCAATACCTGCTTCTGATCAGTTATGGCATAATGAAAATCTGTATTACGAAAAGAAAGTTCTAAAATCTTTTGCAAAGGCACGTTATCAATATCCAAAGTAACCTTCAAACTATCAAATTGAACAGGATTATAATAAAAATGATAACCGCTTTTCAATTCCAGTTCAGCAACAAATTGTTCTACACCAGCTCCGTGAAAGTTTACACTTAAAGTTTTAGATGGCTGTTGTGCCAAAGCTATTTTAACAAAGATCAGCAAGAAAAAAAGCAGGTAATGTTTCTTCATGTTAATTTGTTAAATGGTCGTAATAGGAAGCAATCCTAATTAATGCCTGCTCCGGCTCTTTTCTATAATTTATACCATTGCCGCGAATAAATAATTGTACCTGCTCTTTCTTGTCTTGTAAAGCTTTCAGAATGGAAGCTTCATTATTTATACGGTAATAAACATTCCCTTTTTTCAAGTAGAAATTCTTTTTCTCGCTTGTAAAGTAACTTTCGTTGTTTGAGATAGTTATATTGTTTTGAATCGATTTCGACGTTTTTGCCAAAACTTCAATCGTCCCATTGTATAGTTGGCTGTAAATACCATTTGCTACAACAGAATTCTTTAGGCTATCAACATTAATGTACACAAAATGATGATCTAATAAATTGAAATTAAGTAGTTTATCATTTAGTAAAGAGTAGCGAAAAGCTTTGTTAGGGTGCAATATCACCACACAGTCTTTAAAAATATCATACATCATTGGCACATTAGTATAGGTTACATGATCATAACAAACCGAGCCAAGTTGCCATACATTCTTATCATTATAATATGCGTTTCCTTTTATTGCCGGGTTATATTGGTAGTATTCGGGACCGTTATACAACCTGGATTGCTCTCCAATTTTAGCAGTAAAGTTTTGAACCGTGTTATTAATTATTTCTTGTTGAGATGAGGTATCTGAGATGAAGTTTTGCGCATTTGCAGACCCAACGTACAATATACAGACGATAAATACAGCAACGTGTTTAAGGATATTACAGCTCATAATTTAGGCAGAAGGAGAACTCTAATTTACTTTTAATTCTGTTAACCTTCAAACAAATTAAATCCTGAATAATAACCATCAAAATCATCCACCCAAAACCACTTCTGCCACTCCTGCGTTAAAAGTAATTTGATATAAACAGGATGCCATTCAAACTCAAACTCCTTATCCTCCTTGCTATTTTTATACCGATAAAAGAAGCATCAGCCCAAATTCAAACTTTTAAAGCTATCAGCCATTACGAAACCTATTATGCTTCTGCCAAAAGAAATACAGAAAATTGGCTGGCTTTTCGCCGGTTCGAAAACGATGGCAAAACCTGGCTGCTGCTGGTTGAGCCGAGAACGCTGAATACCAAAGTTGATGAAGCCAGTTTATATCAACTTAAACCAACAACACTTACCGAAGCGCGACAACTTTTTAGCAACACTGCTTACACCAATGCTTTAACGGCTGCCGAAAAACAATCTTCTACCATCCAGGATGCTGGTATTGTACAAGCCATGCCAAAAGAAGCGGGCATTAATTTAACTATCGATCTTTGTCCGTCGCACCGCGTTTTAGACAGAAGGATTTTTACAGATGTTTTCCGGGAATTTGCCAAAGTAGAACCGCATCCGCCGGTTGCCATTTCGGTTTCGGGTTTGTGGATGAAAGACCACGAGGCAGATTTGAACTGGTTAAAACAGCAGGAACTGAACGGGCATATTTTTATCACCTGGATCAACCATACTTACAACCATCGTGTTGACCCGAAAAAGCCGTTGAAAGAAAACTTTTTGCTGGAGCCGGGCACCAATATCAATTACGAGGTGCTGGAAACCGAGAAAACTATGTTGCAAAATGGCTTGCTGCCTTCGGTATTTTTTCGCTTCCCGGGATTGGTATCCGATGCAAAGCTGCTGTACGAAATTACAGGTTTTGGTTTGATCCCGATTGGAAGCGATGCTTGGTTGGCTAAAGGACAAAAAGCGATTCCGGGAAGTATTGTACTGATCCATGGTAATGGCAACGAACCAATTGGTGTAAACGATTTCATCAGTTTGCTCAAATCAGAACAAAAAAACGTCACCCAAAAACAGTGGTTGCTTTACGATTTGCGCGAAAGTTTAGACGAGGAATACAACCGTTAAATCCGAAATGCAATGCCAACAAACAAAGCATGATCGGCAGCTTTTTGGATGCCGAGATTGAAACCTAAATCAACCATTACAGATTTAGAAATGCCATATTGTAAAGCAGCATCAAAGTAATTGTTAATGCTGTGTTCGTTTAAATTGTATTCGTAATAAGTTTCCAAGTAAGCGTTTAATTCTTTTGTAAAAATTGGATGGCCGACGTTGACGGATTGCAAAATTTGATTGTGCAAACCATCGCCAACATCATCTTTTAAACGGTCGCCTTCCACTTGCACACTTAGCTGCCAGTCGTTTTTTAATTTAAACATAATTGGAACAATTATCCCGCCTTCATATTTGGAATTATCTTGGTAATGGTTAGTTGGAAAAGTTAAATATGGAATTACAGCCAGCGAAACATTACCATCGTTCCCCAAAAAATTTTTCTTTAAACGAACGGTTAAATCACCAAAACCAGCATTCGAAGTTTTTTCATGTGTATCCAAAGTTTCGGTTTGCTGATGCGCATAAGTTTGGATCAATAACTGCGCGGCCAAACTATTGGTCAACCCGACTTTCACATTGAAATAATTGTAAAGTAACGCATGTTCTTTGCTTTCACTTGTTGTTTTGTATTCGTAACGCAAAAAATCAGCTTCATATTGAATGTGTCCGGCATCAACCGTGTATGGCGATTCGGTAATATTTGGGCGATCCGGATCCATTTCCCGCAACGAATCTTTTGGTGTTGGATGGAAAAGATTGTAGCGTTGTTTGATTGGTTTTTCTGTTTTTGGAAGATCTTGTGCCGAAGCAAGAAAAGTAAATCCGATAAAAATAAAGATTAGAAAGGTAAGTTTTAAGGTCATAAAAGAAGTATTAACATATCGATAGAAAATATCAGGCACAAAAAAAGCCGCTTTTCTTAAAGCGACTTTTGCATGAAATGTTTTTATCTATTCTTTAATGCGGTCAAACTAAGCTATTATGTCATTGTCCATCTACCATCGAATTCCAAACTTTCTACATACAACCCGATTGCTTCTTTTGCCATTTCCATAGCTTCTTCAACAGTTTCGCCTTGTGTAAAACAACCGGGCAAAGCTGGAACGGAAACAGAAAATCCACCTTCTGCTTCTGGCGTTAACAAAACACGAAAAGTTCTTTGCATGTTATAAAGTTAAGCTTTTGATCTGAAATAAAAATGGCCTCTAAAATTTAGAAGCCATTTCTTGATACTTGTTACGAACGCTGAAAGCTATCTGCTGAAAGCTAATAAATTAATATCTATAATAATCCGCTTTAAACGGACCAGCAACTTTTACACCAATATAATCAGCTTGGTATTGATCTAACTCTTCCAATTCCACACCAATTTTAGCCAAATGCAATCTGGCAACTTTTTCATCCAAAGTTTTTGGCAAAGTATAAACTTTGTTTTCGTACTTGTCGGTATTCATCCAAAGTTCTAATTGTGCCAAAGTTTGATTGGTAAAAGAAGCACTCATCACAAAACTTGGATGTCCAGTTGCACAACCCAAATTTACCAAACGGCCTTCTGCCAATACAATTACATCTTTACCTTCGATGGTATATTTATCAACTTGTGGTTTAATTTCAACTTTAGAATTTCCGTAATTTCTATTTAACCAAGCCATATCGATTTCGTTATCAAAGTGGCCGATGTTACAAACAATCGCTTTGTCTTTTAAAGCACGGAAGTGTTCTTCGCGCACAATGTTACAATTTCCGGTTGCCGTAACTACGATATCAGCTTCGGTAATGGCAGTCGAAAGTTTTTTCACTTCGAAACCTTCCATCGCAGCTTGTAATGCACAAATTGGATCAATTTCCGTAACAATTACACGAACACCAGCGTTACGCAACGAATCTGCAGAACCTTTACCCACATCACCATAACCGCAAACTACCGCAACTTTCCCAGCCATCATTACATCAGTTGCACGGCGGATTGCATCAACCAAAGACTCTCTGCAACCATATTTGTTATCAAACTTAGATTTGGTAACAGAATCATTTACGTTGATTGCAGGCATTGGCAACGTTCCAGCTTTAACACGTTCGTATAAACGATGTACGCCAGTTGTGGTTTCTTCGGATAAACCTTTGATGGCCGAAACCAGTTCCGGATATTTATCTAAAACCATGTTGGTTAAATCGCCGCCATCATCTAAAATCATGTTTAGCGGTTCCTGGTTTTCGCCAAAATGCAACGTTTGCTCAATGCACCATTCAAATTCTTCCTCGTTCATTCCTTTCCAAGCGTAAACCTGGATTCCGGCAGCCGCAATTGCAGCAGCAGCGTGGTCTTGTGTCGAGAAAATATTGCAGGACGACCAGGTAACTTCGGCACCCAATTCAATCAGTGTTTCAATCAAAACTGCTGTCTGGATCGTCATGTGCAAACAACCGGCAATCCGCGCGCCTTTCAACGGTTTTGATGCGCCGTATTCTGCACGTAAAGCCATCAGACCTGGCATTTCTGCTTCGGCGAGGCCAATTTCTTTTCGGCCCCATTCGGCCAGGTTAATGTCTTTTACTTTGTAAGGAGTGTAAGTTTCTACTAATGACATAAATGCTTCTTTTATCGTGCAAAAATAAGTATAAAAATGTTTTATGTTGAATTTAGATAACGCTGCGTTGTCAGTTCTGTGTTAATATTTTACAGGTTTCGGTGCTTATGATTTGGTTTGATTAGATTTGTGTTGATTTAAAAGAAGAAAAAAATGTATCCAGAATATTTAGTTGCCCCGATGCGGGAAGATTTAACCAAAGTTGGTTTCCAGGAATTGAAAACCGCCGAAGAAGTGAAAAACGCAATCGAATCAACCGGAACTACTTTTGTAATGGTTAATTCGGTTTGTGGTTGCGCGGCTGCCAATGCACGTCCGGCTGCTAAAATGGTAACGCAAAACGGAAAAGTGCCAGATCGTTTTGTAACTGTTTTTGCCGGAATGGAAAGAGATGCAGTTGATGCTGCACGTGATTATATGTTGCCTTATCCGCCATCGTCGCCAGCAATGGCTTTGTTTAAGGATGGAAAATTGGTGCATATTATAGAACGTCGCCAGATTGAAGGCCGCCCGGCACAAATGATTGCCGATAATTTGGCTGGTGCTTTCGACGAGTTTTGCTAATCCAATTTTTATTGATATGATTTTTGAATCCGGCAGACTTTGGTTTGCCGGATTTTTTGTTTTGTAAGCGTTTGTTTGAAATGTTGTCAGTATGCTGTTTTTATCAGCATAAAATTGTTTTCTCTTATGCGTTCTTTTGCTTGATCAAAAGAACCAAAAATCAAGAATGCCGGATCGCCTCCGAGCGGCATTCATCCCTACGCTCCTGGGTGGATACCTTTCTAAATGTCACCTTTCTATTCGTTATTTGGGTTTAAACTTGCAGGATATGCGCTTTGTAATGCTGAGCTTGTCGAAGCATTTTTCTGATGAACCATTTTTGCTTTCTCAAAATCTCTATATTGTATTCTTTGTAAACGCTGTTTTTACCGGACTATAATTATGTTGCAATGGTTTTGGTTTTTTAGCTTCTTTTAATGCTGAAAAATATCCCTCGAAATAGTATATTGCCTTCAAACAAAAACAACGTAATGAAAAAAATCTACTTTGTCCTTCTTATTTTATTTGCATTAAAGTTCAACGCATCAGCCCAAAAAACATACGTTCAATGCGGTCATTTAATTGATGTTACTTCTGGTACGGTTAAAAATGAAGTAACCGTAATCATCGACGGAAAAAAATTTACCGAAGTGCGAAAAGGTTTTGTTTCGGGAGAAGCAGGAAGCCAAACCATCGACCTAAAAAATAAAACTGTTTTACCCGGACTGATCGATTGCCATGTGCATTTGGAATCACAAACCACCAAAAACCAGTTGGAACGTTTTGTGCTGACCGATGCCGATGTTGCATATCGTGCCGCCATTTATGCCAAACGGACTTTGATGGCTGGCTTTACAACAGTTCGTGATTTAGGCGGAAGCGGCGTTAATATCAGTTTGAGAAAAGCAGTTGAACAAGGTTTGGTTGATGGCCCGCATATTTTAACTTGCGGCATTGCTATTTCTGCAACTGGCGGCCACATGGACGAATCCAATGGTTTGCGCGAAAATGTTTTAGGGCCATTAGGTCCGGAACAAGGTATTGCGAACGGAAAAGACGAACTGATGAAAGCTGTGCGTTATCAATTTAAAAAAGGTGCGGATGTCATTAAAATTGCTTCAACAGGCGGCGTTTTAGATTTAAGTAAAGATGGTTCGGGTGCGCAGTTTAGCGTAGAAGAAATAAAAACGGTAGTAGAAACGGCTAAAGATTACGGCTTGAAAGTGGCCTGCCACGCGCACGGTGCCGAAGGGATTAAAAGAGCAATATTAGGTGGAGTTGCTTCGATTGAACATGGAACTTACATGAACGAGGAAGATATGCAGTTAGCCAAAAAATATGGAACTTATTTGGTTCCTACCATTATTGCTGGTAAATCTTCTGCGGATTCTGCTAAAATTCCGGGTTATTTTCCCGCCGTGATTGTTAAAAAAGCGTTAGAAGTTGGTCCGCACATTCAGGAAACGTTTGGCAAAGCTTATAAAGCTGGTGTAAAAATAGCATTTGGTACAGATGCCGGCGTTTATGCGCACGGCAAAAACGCCATGGAATTTCAATATATGACCGAAGCCGGAATGCCTGCGATAAAAGCCATCCAAGCTGCAACAGTTAATGCTGCCGATCTTTTAGGTATTACGGACGAGCGCGGTTCGGTTTCTCCCGGAAAATTTGCCGACTTGATTGCTGTGAACGACGATCCGCTGACCAATGTTAAAACTTTAACGAACGTTACTTTTGTGATGAAAGAAGGTAAAGTTTATAAGCAGTAGTTTTGGCGTGATGCTGTTTTTATCGGTATAAATTATTTTTCTTGAGCGTTCTTTTGCTTGATCAAAAGAACCAAAAATCAAGAATGCCGGATCGCCTCCGGGCGGCATTCGTCCCCACGTGCATGGGTTGCTGGTACCTTGCAAATTTCCCTTTAGTGCAATTAATACTTTTGTTTAATGCTTCTTTTACCGACTGTTTTTTGTTAGCTATATAGGTCGAAGCGGTAGGTCTACACCCTGGTGCGGGAAGGCCCGACAAAACGCCCGGAGGGATCGGGTTTGTCTTGA
>CAZZVO010000024.1:0-23420 GCA_964657505.1 uncultured Mucilaginibacter sp. | reverse complement strand
AGTTCTCTATTTTCCGCCCTGCAAAGCCCTCTCCTTTGGAGAGGGTTGGGTGAGGCTCTTTATTCTGATCTCAAACTATCCACCGGATTGGCCAATGCTGCTTTTACCGCCTGAAAACTCACGGTAGTTAAAGCGATAACCAACGCAATTAGCGCAGCCGAAGCAAAAACCCACCAACTGATGGTGATGCGGTAAGCAAAACTTTGCAGCCATTTGTTCATAGCAAACCAGGCGATTGGCGAGGCAATGATAATCGATATGAAAACGAGTTTGATAAAATCTTTAGAAAGCATGGCCGTAACGTTGGCTACCGTTGCGCCGAGAACTTTACGGATACCGATTTCTTTGGTGCGTTGTTCGGCGGCATAGGTTATCAGCCCAAATAAGCCTAAACAAGCAATCAAAATGGCAAAAAAGGCAAAGGAAATAAACAGTTTTCCGGTGCGTTGTTCGGATTGGTAAAGGTGGTTAAAGTCTTCATCCATAAACGAATAGATAAAAGGCTGGCCTTGCATTTCTTTAACTACGCCGTGATATTTGGCTTCTATTTGCGCGATAACCTGCGGCATATTGTTGCTTTTGATACGGAACGCAAAACGATCGCCATATTTAGAAAGGCGTAGCACAACAGGCACCGTTTTGTTGCGCACAGAACCCGTGGTAAAATCTTTTACTACGCCAATAATCTGACGTGCATTTGGATTAGAATCATACAATTTTTGCTGTAAAGGGTTTTTGTAACCCAAAAGCCGTGCAGCGGTTTCGTTAACTATCAGCGCATCAGAATCTGTTGGCATCTTAGGAGAGAAATTTCGGCCAGATGCCATTTGCATTCCTAAAGTTGGGATATAATCGGCATCAACAGACCAATCAGCTATCGTTACCGTTTCGCTGCCGCTCATGGAAGCATCTTTGGAAAAAGCGTTCTGGTTCCATTCCTGTTCGCTCGAAGTAGGCAAAGCACCAGCTCGCGAACCGGAAACAACGCCCGGAATCTGCAATACTTCGTTTTTGAAAG
This sequence comes from uncultured Mucilaginibacter sp., assembly GCA_964657505.1. GTDB lineage: Bacteria > Bacteroidota > Bacteroidia > Sphingobacteriales > Sphingobacteriaceae > Mucilaginibacter_A. The sequence continues at coordinate 22,402 of CAZZVO010000024.1, read as the reverse complement.
TCTGTACATAGTTACCGAGGGCATAGGCGTTCTTCAAAACCAAAACCTGCTCGCGGTTATAGCCTAAATTTTTATTGCGGATATAATTAAGCTGATTGTAAATAACCAACGTCCCAATAATCAAAATTATAGCAGTAGAAAATTGAAAAACAACCAGCGTGTTTCGTAACCAGCTACTTCTAAAGCCTGTCGCTAATTTTCCTTTTAAAACTGCAATCGGTTCGAATGCGGAGAGGAAAAATGCAGGATAAAGTCCAGCTAAAATTCCGATAAAAACGGTAATAAACAGGAGCGAAGGAAGCGTCCAGATATATGAAAACAGGCTTAAACCAGTTTCTTTTCCTGCAAGCAAATTAAAGTAGGGTAAAAACAGCATCACGATAACTAATACTATAACCATTGCCAGCAAACTGGTCAATACAGATTCTGTTAAAAACTGGGCGACCAAAGTGGATTTATCAGAACCCAAAACTTTGCGCACACCAACTTCTTTTGAGCGGCCAGCCGAACGCGCAGTAGAAAGGTTTATAAAATTTACGCACGCCAGCAGCAGTATAAAAACGGCAATCACCATAAAAATATAAACGTACTGGATATTGCCGGATGGCTCTGTTTCGTTGGTTAGTTCCGAAAATAAATGGATGCGCGTTAACGGGATAGTTTCGTATTTCAAGTAATCGCCTTTTTTCTCCAGATCGCTAAAGCTGCTGTGAAACACTGCTTGCACTTGTGGTTCGGCATAATTTGTTGCGACTTCTTTTAAATACTTATTAAGCAATTGCTGATTTGTACCCGGACGAACAAGCAAATAAGTAACAAAGCTATTGTTTAACCAGGAAGGATTATTGGCAAACCCATCGCCAACAAACGATTTGATAAAGCTGAAATGGATGTGCGAAGCCGCAGGCATATCTTTAATTACGCCGGTAATTTTGTAAAATGTGGTGTTATCAACTTTTAGCGTTTTGCCAATAACATCTGTCGTAGAGAAATATTTTCTGGCGATTGTTTCGGATACAACCATCGTTTTTGGCTGACTTAACGCGGTTTTAGGATCGCCGGCAACCATCGGGAGCGTAAAAACTTTAAATAAATTCGGATCGGCAAAAAAAGCGTTTTTCTCTACAATCGTTTCGTTGCCTTTTGTTACCAGCATTTCACTTCCTGCACTAATCCGCGCCGCTTGTTCAATTTGCGGATAATCCTTCATCAGCGCAGCAGCCATAGGTGCCGGTGCTATCCGTTGCTTAAAATCGCTGCCGTTCAGGTGGATGTAAGTGTTTACCCGATAAATCCGATCTGCTTTTTCGTTGTACTTATCGTAGCTGAATTCATCGATTACGAACAAAGTAATCAGCAGGCAGGTAGCCAAACCAATGGCCAAACCGAAAATGTTAATGGCCGAATAACCTTTATTTTTCCAAAGGTTTCTGAAAGCGATTTTAAAATGGTTCCTGATCATGGTTTTGGTTTTAGCTGATGCTTCTTTTATCAGTGTTTTTTAGCCCCACCTAACCTCCCCAAAGGGGAGGAACTAAAGCGTGCTACCTTTATGGTTTTGTATTTTCCGCCCTGCAAAGCCCTCTCCTTTGGAGAGGGTTGGGTGAGGCTTCTTCTCACGAACAAAGCTTTTTGTACATTTCAAATACCAATAATTCAAAGCATTCTATTTCAGGTACTTATAAATATTGAAATAGAAGTAGTGTCCGTTTTCGTTACAAAAAACGTTCGGTAGCGGACGGCTTTTAGCTATCAGCTTTCGGCAATCAACTATAAACCATCAACTATGAACCACCGTCAAACCGCAACAAAGCTTCCAGCAAAGTCAGTTGGTTTTTGGCGCGGATTAAATTTTGATTCGGGTAAGTAGTGTGGTAATAAACATCGCCATTTAAAAAATCGCTGAGGAAACGGATGGCCTGCATGTACACCATCATTTTACCGGCATAAAAGAAATATTGTTTTTCTGCGGAGGTGAGGATGGTTTGCATTTCGCTCATATATCCTTCAAAAACAGACTGATAGAATTCTTTGCGGATGATAATTTTGCTGAAATCCGTTTCTTCTTCATTAGCTGGCGAAAGGTACGTGCGCATCATATCGCCCACATCGCTTAAAAAATAACCAGGCATCACGGTATCCAGATCGATCACGCATAAACCTTTTCCGGTTGCATCAAAAAGTACATTGTTGATTTTGGTATCATGATGAATTGCCCGCAACGGAATCAGGTTTTGCCTAACGATGGTTTGATAAGTTTCCAGAATATCTTTGTTTTGTTCGATGGCTTGGATTTGATCTTTCGCTATTTCCTTACGGGAAGGATTTGCGGCCGCACAAGCTTTTTCAAATTCCCGGAAACGGAGTTCTAAATTGTGGAAGTTGGGAATGGTGGTTTGCAATTTCTCCAAATCGAAATTTTCAAGCAAACGCGTAAATTTTCCAAACTGTTTGGCCGCTTCAAAAGTTTCGGTTGGATGGTTTGCCGTATCAACAGAATGGGAATTATCTACGAAAGGAAAAAGCCGGAAATAATCTCCCGCAAAATCTCGGATCAAAAAATCACCTGATAAAGTTGGCAACGGTGCAACAAAAAGATAATTCGGTGCTGTTTTTAGCAGGTATAATTTTATGTTTTGCAGGTTGGTCGCAATAGCTTCCGGTGATTTAAAAACCGTTTGGTTGATTTGCTGAAAGATGAAACTTTGATCGTCAGACTTTAATTTCCAGGTTTGGTTAATCAATCCGGAACCAAATTGGCTGATCTCAAAATCATCTGCCTGCAATCCGAAAGTCGGCAACAGTTTTTGGTGGATAAAAGAAGCATTCATCTGCCCAAAATAATCATTTTAAAACTTGCTTTTCTGCATGTATATTGCATTGACCGAAAATTCAAATTCAGCAAAAAACTTAAACGATGGAAAGACGTGAATTTATAAAACAAGGCAGCGTTGCAGCGGCAGGTTTCGCTATTTTGCCGACCAGCAGTCTGTTCGGCGCAGCGAAAGATAAAGTAAGGCTTGGTTATATTGGTGTTGGTTTGCGCGGGCGCGACCATGTTGGCGAAGGTTTGCTGCGCGATGATGTAGAAATTGTGGCGATTTGTGATCCGCAGGAAAGCTCTTTGAAACCTTGTCGCGAGCAATTTACCAAAGCCGGAAAACCACCGCCCAAAGAATATACCGGCAGTTTGGATGCTTACAAAAACCTGCTTGAACGCAAAGATATTGATGCTGTAATTATTGCTTCGCCCTGGCAGTTCCACCACGCGCAAGCCATTGATGCCATGAAAGCCGGAAAATATGTGGGTTGCGAAGTGATTGCCGGTTTAAGTATCCAGGACCATTGGGATTTGGTGCATACATCAGAAAAAAGCGGAATCCCTTACATGACGCTGGAAAACGTTTGTTACCGCCGCGATGTAATGGCTGTTTTAAACATGGTTCGGCAAGGTTTATTTGGCGAACTGATCCATTTGGAAGGCGGTTATCAGCATAACCTGCGCGAAGTTTTGTTTAATGACGGCAAGCATTATTACGGCCACGGCGTAGAATTTGGCCCGAATGCTTTAAGTGAAGCGCAATGGCGCACGCAGTTTAACGTTGACCGCGATGCGGATATCTATCCAACGCATGGTGCTGGTCCGGTTTTGCAATACGCCAATATCAACCGCGGCAACCGTTTCACCAATTTGGTTTCGTTCAGTTCGAAAGCTAAAGGTTTGGCGGCTTATGTGGAAGATGAATCGCCGGGCAATAAAAACGCGAAAATCAATTATAAAAATGGCGATGTAACCACCACGATGATCAATTGTGCAAACGGCGAAACGGTTTTGCTGAGCCACGATACGCATTTGCCGCGGCCGTATTCTTTAGGTTTCCGGGTGCAGGGCACGAAAGGGATTTGGATGGATGTGGCCAAAAGTATTTATATCGAAAAGCAATCTAAAAAGAACGACGTTTGGGATCCGGTTGAAGATTGGTTTGCAAAATACGACCATCCGCTGTGGAAAAAATACGCCAGTTTAGCCGAAGGCGCTGGTCATGGCGGCATGGATTGGTTCGTTTTCAACGGATTTGTGGAAGCCGTAAGGCAGCAAAAGCAAACACCGATTGATGTTTATGATTCGGTTACAATGAGTGTGATTACGCCTTTATCCGAAGCATCCATCGCCCAAGGCAACAAACCGCAGGAATTCCCGGATTTTACCAAGGGCAAATGGAAGGATCGGAAGAATGTGTTTGCGGTGGAGGGTTGAGGTACGGGGTTTGGGGGTTGTCCAAACCTCAAACCTAACCTCACACCTCTTACATGCTGAAACTGTTGCCGCTTTTAATTGTATATTTAAACTTAATTTAATCGATCAATAGTTTGTTATGAATACAATTACAATCAGGAAAAAACTACAATCCGACACCATAAAATTGGGTAAAGAAGCAGAAGCTTTTGTAGGCAAAAATGTGGAGATTGTTATCCGCGAAGTGGTTGATGAAAAACCGAAAGAAAGAAAGTGGACTACTATTGGAAGTGTAAATCTTGGCGGTGAACTTGATTTTGTTAATATTCGTGATTTTGCTCACGATGATTGATTTACTGGTTGATACGAATGTGTTGATTTATGTATTTGATGAAGGTTCTATGCACCATCAAATTGCGAATTCTATTTTATTAAACCCTAACTACAAGCTATTTATAACTACCAAAAACATCAGCGAATTTTTTGCTGTAACATCTAAAATAAAAATTGACCATCAACGATGTTTAAATTTTTATCTTGATCTTAAATCCAATTTTACAATCCTGTTTCCATCTTTAGAAAGTTTATTTCACTTGGAAAAACTGATCCAACAATATCATCCTAAAGGAAACCTTGTTTTTGATTTAGAAATAGTTTCCGTCATGCTGGCTAACGAAATCCAACAGATTGCTACTTTTAACCAAAAAGATTTCCTAAATATCAACGAGGTACAATTGTTGAAACTTTCCTGATCAGTAATCCAAAACTCAAACCTTCACCCTCATACCTACTCACTCCGCAAACTCTTAACCGGATTTGCCAATGCTGCTTTTATCGACTGAAAACTGATGGTTGCAAAAGCGATTAAAAGCGTTATAATCGCGGTTAAAGCAAACACAGGCCAATCTATATTAACCCTGTATTCATAATCTTGCAACCAATGTAGCATAAACCAATAGCCAATTGGGAAAGCAATAAAGCAGGAGACAAGTACCAGTTTTAAGAATTCTTTAGACAATAATTGCGCGATAGAACTCACCGAAGCACCTAAAACTTTTCTTATGCCTATTTCTTTCCGTTTTTGTTCTGCAACAAATGCAGACAAGCCGAACAGTCCAAGGCAGGAAATAAAAATTGCTAAGCCACCGAAAATACTCGCAAGTGCACCAACAAATTTTTGTTGTTTAAATTTCCGCTCAAAATCCTGATCAATAAAATGGTAATCGAACGGTGTTGAGGCATCCGTTTTTTTAAATACCGATGCCAATTTAACAAGCACTGCTTCGGTATTTTGCGTTGGTTTTAATTTTATAAAAAGTGTGTTTGCATAATTTGGAAAATGATAAAAAATAAGGGGTGCAGGATTTAATTCGTTTACGTTGTTATAAACAAAATTTTTGGTGATACCAATAACCGTCATTGGAGCAGCTTGATTTCCACGTAAAATCTGCCCACCAACAATACCCTCTTTCCCCATCTTTTTGGCAAAAGCTTCGTTGATGATGACGTTCATACTATCGGTTTTAGGAGATGGCGAGAATCCGCGGCCATCCTTTAAGCTGATGTCGAATGTTTTAAAATAGGCTGCATCTGTAAACACATTAGTAATCAGTAAATCTTCATTTTCCTTTTTTCCTTGCCAACTGTAACCACCGCCATTGCTATACATGTTTAATGGCGAATTAGAACCAATGGATGCCGCTCCAACTAAACCAGTATTGAGCAGGTCTTGCTTTAAGGAAGAAAGGTTATTTTTGAGCGTTGGACTCAAATCTGTATAAAGCACATTGTTTTTGTCGAATCCCAAGTTGCGGGTTTTGGTATGCTGAATTTGTTTGTACACCAGGATCACCGCGATAATAATGATTGCCGAAATAGTAAACTGTATTACCACAAGTCCTTGGCGAACAAAACCTGTACCTTTTCCGCGACCAGAAATTTGATTTTTTAATCCGTTGATTAATTTAAAAGAGGAGAGGTAAAGCGCTGGATAACTACCGGCAAACAGGCCACATACAGCTCCAGTAATTAATATAAATAAAAGATGAGAAGGCGCTAAAAAGTTTAGTTGTAAGTTGATGCCAATTAGCTCGTTAAAAGGTGATAATAGACTGGCAACCATAATGATAGCCATGATGGTTGCAAGGTAAGCCACCATTAACGATTCTAATAAGAACCCTGCGATCAGGTTTCCTTTTGGCGCGCCCAACACTTTACGCATACCTATTTCCTTGATCCTTGTTCCGCTTCTTGCGGTAGCAAGGTTCATGAAATTAATACAGGCAATCAACAAAATTATTAGTGCTACAGTGCTAAACATTTTGATGTATTCAATCCTGCCTTTGTTACTTTCTTGCCCATTTACAAACTGCCCGTAAAGCGTTATCCTGCTCATGGGATATAGCGAAAGCACGTTGTTAGACTGTGGATTGTGCTTCCGTACAAGCCCTGCCAATTTTTTGTTAATATTTTTTAGATTCGCATTTGGGGCCAACTCTACCCAGGTATCTGTGTTGTTGTTTCCCCAAGCATCTCCTTGTTTGTTTTGCTCATAAAACACGGCGTAAGAGAGTAAAAATCCGACTTTATAAAAAGAACAATTTTCTGGTAGGTCAGCATAAATAGCAGATACCTTGTATAGATTATTATCAATTTTTAGTGTTTTTCCTATTGCATTTTCTGAGTTGAAAATGCTTTTCGCCAAAGATTGAGAAATAGCCACTTGTTTAACCTCATTAAGCGCAGTTAAACCATTGCCCGCCATGATCGGAATGTGGAACATTTTTAGAAACGAAGCATCTACATAAGCCCCGGCTTGGCTGATATTTTTGTCGGCTAAAGAAACCGTACTATTCACATCGTTGTAGCGGGTACTTTCTCTTACTTCTGGGAAATCTGTCTTTAAAGCATCTTTCGCCTGGAACGGAGTTGCTGAAAAAGTGTACACATCAGCTCCATAGGTTTGGGTGTTTTTAACATCATAAATATTTGCCAGATTAAGTATGTTGGCATTAAATTTCACAAAATATTCTACCCATAAAAAAATAAATGCAGCGCAGGCAATACCCACAGCCAAGCCAAAAATATTGAGGAAACTGTAGGTTTTGTTCTTCCACAGGTTGCGGAAGGTTGTTTTGAAGTAGTTTTTAAACATAACGGTAAAGATTATTTTGCTTCATTTTTAACCAAAGCTTTTCCCTGCTTACTATTTAAATAAGCTAACGCCTTATTTAAAACCGGGTCATTGTTTTTGATGAAATCTTGCACGGTTTGCTTTACTTCGATATCGGGTTTAACGCCAACACCTACAAACTCCCGCCCGTCCGGGTACGTGTCTTTTTTGGTACAAACTCGTGCACTGCCGCCGCCAGGCATATCAAATAAAAACGGCTGGCCGGTACTGCCAAAAGAGTTCTCACCGATTTTAACCATATGTTTTTGATTGTCTGCAGAGATTAGAAAATCCTCTGCTGCCGAAGCTGTATTGTGGCTAATGAGGATAACGGTAGGAATGATAATTTTTTTAGCAGTAATATCATTATGATATTTGATACCGTCGTTGATGCTGGAATACCTGTTGTCGGTAAAATCTAAATAGGCTTTTTTATTAAATTCCCTGTTTATCGTATCTTTTGGGCTGATGTATTTGCCCCAGGCTTTAAAGGCAGATTCGTGTACACGGGTGTAAACCTTTGAACCATAAATGGTGGTATCATTAGTTAGATATTTTAAAATCTCGACACCAATTCCTGTGCTTCCTCCTCCGTTGTTCCGCAGATCGATGATTAGTTTTTTTGCTTTATAAAGCTCCGGTAATTGTGCAATAAAAAGACTGTCGATCTTAGCATCACCAAATGAATTTAGTGCAACATAGGCAACCTGGTTCGGGTACCACTTAAAATCAAGCAATTTACCGTCTGCTATAGAAGGATAGATTTCTTTTTCAGTAGTTTGATCATGGGTGAGGGATAAATTTTTGAACGAACCTGCAGGCGTTTTAATCGTAATATCAAATTTTTGTCCTTTTACGCCTCGCAGTAAAAACGAAAACGACTCGTCTTCCCGCACATAATCTGTCGAAGAGGCAATGTAAGGGCTTACGTACTGTTTGATATATTCTTTGGTTGGCAAACCACTTACAGTGATAATTTCACTGCCTACTGGTACTTCCTGTTTAGTACTTAAATTAGTGTGGGTAATAATAGCATGGCCATCAACTCCTTCAATAAACAAACGATGGTCGCCAAACATGGTATTTAAAACCAGATTTGCAACAGGTACAGGAAAATAAACGTTAGTATGTCCGTCTTTTAAAAACGCGCAGAAACGTTGCATTTCGTGGTAATACTCATAATCATTTTTGCTTTGCTGCATTATTGGAATCATTGCAACATACAAGCTGTCCCACTCTTTCCGATCAACTTTATTCAAGTAAACGAAGTTGTAATTTACTTCCTGCCAAAACTTTGATAAGCCGTAAACCTTTTGCGCTGCACTTATTGTATTAGGCATTTGTGCAGATGCTTTAAAAGCAAATGCCATTAAAATTAAGATTAATGTTTTTTTCATTTTTTTTATGCTTCTTTTATCGATGTTTTTTAGGTAGGAGATAAGAGGTTTCAGGTACAAATTGCTCAAACCTCTTACCTCTCACTCCAAACCTATTCACTCCTCAAACTCTTAACCGGATTTGCCAATGCTGCTTTTATCGACTGAAAACTGATGGTGATAAGGGCGATTAAAACAGCCAAGCCGCCCGCAGTAGCGAAAACCCACCATTTTATGTCAATTCGGTAAGCAAAACTTTGAAGCCATTTGTGCATAAAATACCAGGCAAGCGGAGAGGCTACCAGTACGGCAATCAGGGTCAACTTTAAAAAGTCTTTTGCAATCAGGGCGACAATGCCGCTTACTCCGGCACCTAAAACTTTGCGTATGCCAATTTCTTTGGTGCGTTGCATGGTGGTAAAAGCTACCAAACCAAACAAACCTAAGCAGGCCAATAAAATGGCCAGTATGGAAAAAGTGCTGAAAACTTTGGCTGATCTTTGTTCTGAAATGTACAAACTGTTGTAGTCATCATCCAGAAAACGATATTCAAATGGCATGGTGGGCACGCGCTCTTTCCACAAATTCTGTAATGATTGTATGGTGGACGGCAAATTTTTTCCGCTTACCCTAACAAAGAAATCGTTTGTATAATCTCGGTCTAAAAACAGCATCAGCGAACCAATCGGCTGGTGGAAAGACGAAAAATGAAAATCTTTGACAACGGCTTTTATCACCCCGGGAAAGTTTTTTTCGACTCTTTTACCAATTGCTTGTTCCGGTGTCCATCCAAAAGCTTTTACCGCGGTTTCATTCAAAATAAAAGCGTACTTGAAGTTTTTATACTTGTTTGTTGTGTCTGCAAGGTTTAAATCAGCGCGGGTGAAATCTGTTCCGGCAATAATTTTCATTCCCATTGTTTTAATAAAATCTAAATCTGACGGAAGCGCTGTAATATCCAGACTAACTTTTCCATGGCTGGTTTCTGCGTTTAATCCATCGCCCCAACGCACAAAAGTTGGCGTTGCATTGGCACCGCTCACACTGTTTACCTCTGGTAGCTTGCTGATTTCTGTTTTAATCGTTTCATAATTCTGCCTTACCTGCTGTGTAATCGGTAATACCAGAATATGTTCTTTATCATAACCAAGATCTTTACTTTGAATGTAGTTAAGTTGTTGCAGGATAATTATTGTGGCAATAATCAGAAATACGGAAACTGCAAACTGGAAAACAATCAGAGATTTCCGGAAAATTCCGCCGGAAGAAGACAGCCCCAAACCCGATTTTAAAATGTGAACAATCCCGGTATTAGAAAGTATGAATGCCGGATATGCTCCTGAAGCAAAAGCGATTACAATAAATAAAATAATTACCGTAAGAAGCGGGATCGGCTTCATCATTAACGAAAACGAAAGTGCTTTGCCGGTTAACTGGTTAAAATAAGGCAGAAGGATTACTGCGATGATAAGCGCAATAACGAGCGATAACAGCGTAAGTAAAAATGATTCGCCGATAAACTGTTTGAAAAGCTGTGATTTTTCTGCTCCCAATACTTTTCTGATACCAATTTCCGCACTTCGCGCACTTGATTGCACCGTAGCCAGGTTGGTGTAATTGATACAGGCAATTAGCAGTATCAGCAAAGCAATAATGCCCAATATGTAAACGGTAGTAATGCTTCCGCTTGGTTCTAAGCCATCCAATTGCGAATACAAGTGAACGCTAAGCAAAGGTTCGAGATTGTAGAGCAGCGGATTACTTTCTAATTTCAGCTCATTTTTGCTGATGCCGAGCATGTAAGCATTCAACTGCTGCTGGAAACTTTTCAGTTCGTCCTTATTTTTCAGCAATAAGTAGGTTGTATAATTTGCCGTCCACCATTCTTCGGTTTTTGCTGCCTGAAGCGATGCAAACGACGCAATAAAATTGTATTTAACTTGTGAGTTTTCCGGGGCATCGGCAACCACGCCGGTTATGGTATAATCTTTATCGCTCCCAACACGTAATGTTTTACCAATGGGATCGATATCATCAAAATACTTCTTGGCTGTTTTTGCTGTAATAACCACTTGGTTTGTAGCATTCAAAGCTGTTTTTGGATTTCCGCGGATCAGTTTGAAAGTGAAAATATTAAAGATTGAAGCATCAGCAAAAAGGAAGTTCTTTTCATGAAATACTTGCTTGCTATCTTTAACTATGGCCTCGCTGTTCATCAACCGCACATAATCCTGCACTTGTGGGAAGGTGCGCAGTAATTGCGGACCAGCTTTTGTGCCGGTCAACGCAACTTTCTGGCTGCCGCCATCGCCATATTGCATCGTCATACGCATGATACGATCGGCCTTTTCATTAAACCTGTCGTAACTGAGTTCGTTGATAACAAACAAACTAATGAGCAGGCAACTAACTAAACCAGCTGTTAAACCTACGAGATTGATCAACGTAAATAATTTGCTCTTTTGGAGCCTTCTAAGCGCGATTTTAAAATAGTTTTTGAGCATGATTTTAGTTTTTATAGTTTAATATTCTGGTGCGAGGTGTAGGGTGCGAGGACTTTGCAATTGCCCATACCTCTAACCTCATACCTGATGCTTCTTTTATCGGTATAATTTTAGTCCCACCCAACCTCCACAAATGGGAGGAACCCAGGTGCACAACTTTCATATCCGTCCTGCAAAAGCCCTCTCTTGGAGAGGGTTGGGTGAGGCTTTTATTCTGATCTCAAACTCTTCACCGGATTGGCCAATGCTGCTTTTATCGCCTGAAAACTAATAGTGCCAATAGCAATAAAAATAGAAGCCAAACCTGCCAGCGCAAAAACCCACCATTCAATATCAATTCTGTATGTATAAGCCTGTAACCATTTATTCATTGAGAACCAAGCAATTGGTGAAGCAATCAAAAAAGATATAATCACCAATTTCAAAAAATCAACGGATAACAGCGTAGTTATGCTGGCAACTGATGCACCCAATACCTTGCGCACGCCAATTTCCTTGATCCGGTTTTCTGCCGTGTAGGTGGCCAAACCAAACAAACCTAAACAGGAAATAAAAATGGTTAAGCCAGAAAATAAACCTGCTAACGTACCAACCCGCTGTTCGTCGCTAAATTTTTCGGCATATTCTTCATCCACAAACTTGTATTCGAACGGATATTCCGGGTTGTATTGTTTAAAAATCTGGGTCATCAAGGCCACATTTTTGCTTGTATTGTTTTTATTATTTAGTTTGATGTGCATGACGTTGTACCAGGACTTTGGCCCTTCTACCACTAACTGACTAATCTTTTCGTAAGGAGATTCGAAAATGAAATCCTTAACTACGCCTACTACATTCCAGCTATGTCCGTTTTCTTTAACAACCTGTCCAACCGGATTTTTTAACCGCATAATTTTAACCGCAGATTCATTGAGTAACATCGCGGTAGAATCTGCCACATATTTTTTACTATCTATATCGCGGCCTTCCAGTAAAGTTAACCCCATTGTTTTGATAAAATCAGCATCGGCAGACATTCGGATAAAGTCTGTTTTATGGTCTTGCTCTGTACTTCCAGCCCAGGAAAATCCCGAGCCGTCGCTGTACCTTTGTGTAATCGGACTCATAGATTTTGTTACCGAAGTGGCCGCACCTTTATTGATTAAGTCATTCTTAATCAGGTCGTAATTTTTAGTGATCGATCCCTGTAAACTAACATAAACCAGATTGTTCTTTACATAACCGGATTCACGTGATTGGCCGTATTTTATTTGATGCTGAACGATGATGGTACAAATAATCAGTGCAATAGCAAATGTAAATTGTAAAACCACTAAAACTTTTCGTGGTGTAACTGCTGCTTTTACCGAACTAATTCTGCCTTTTAAAACTTTGATAGGTTGATAGGAAGACAGGAACAATGCCGGATAACTGCCTGCCAGCAACCCGGTAAAAAGGATAAATAATATTGCAAAAAACCAGTACGCCGGACTAACAAAATCAATATAAAGTTCTTTACCAACCAATTTATTGAAACCTGGTAAACCAAGTTCAACCATCAAAATCGATAAAACACCGGCAAAAAATGACAACAAAATACTTTCGCCAATAAACTGAATTACCAGTGCACTTTTTTTGGCACCAACTACTTTGCGAATGCCTACTTCTTTAGCACGTTTCTCGCTTCGGGCCGTACTCAAATTCATGAAATTGATACAGGCAATTAATAAGATAAAACCGGCAATCATTCCGAATAATTTAACTCGCTCAATTCGGCCGGTTACATACTCACCTTTTATGTCTTTATTATACAGCCAAGAATCGCTAAACAACTGTGTAAAAACCTGCTGTGTTGAATTCTCTCCATCTTTAGAATGACTGCTGGTTATATTCTGGATTTTTGCATCAAATTTTGTTTGAGAAACTCCCGGTTTAAGCAGGATATAAGTTTTTACAGAATTATTTCCCCAATAATCATCATCTCCTTTAATTTTTTTCAGGTACGACCACGGCAGCAAATACTCAAAACTAAATCTTGTATTATTGGGCAAGTCTTTTAAAACTCCCGAAACCGTAAAATTATCAGAACTGTCGATCTTAACGGTTTTACCCATCGCGTTCTTATTACCAAAAAGTTTTATGGCAAGTTTTTCTGTAAGTACGATATGGTTATCCTCTTTTAGTGCATTTGTATTTCCGTTGAGGAGCGGAAAGCTAAAGACATTTAAAAAGCCCGGATCAGCTATTGCGCCGTTTACATTTAAATGCTTATCACCAACGGAGAACAAAAAAATCAGATCCGTATACCGAACTGCATCTTCCACATCCGGGTATTCCTGTTTTAAAGTTTTAGCCAGAATTTTAGGCGTTTGATTCCAGGAGTGTATTTCTCCTTCAAACTTATCTCGGTTATTGACTACATAGATTCGGTCTTTCTTCTCATGGAACCGGTCATGGCTCAACTCATTTTGTATCCACAGCAAAATCAGGATCGCGCTGGCCATGCCAATTGCTAATCCTAAAATGTTGATAATCGAAAAACTGATGTTACCGATCAGGTTACGCCAAGCAGTTTTGAAGTAGTTTTTAAGCATGAGTGCGTGTTTAAATTTAGATGCTTTTTTTATCGATACTTTTTAGGTGTAGTTTTGAAGTAATTACCTCAAAAGAAATGCTTCTTTTATCAATGTTTTTGTGTGAAGTACAAGGGTTATAAATCGCATTTCGCTCAAGCCTCATACCTTACAGCTCTTTCTCACACCAACAAATTTTCCGTAACCGTTTGCCCATCCAGCATCCGAATAATCCGATGACTATACCGCGCATCATGTTCCGAGTGCGTAACCATTACAATAGTGGTTCCCTGCTCGTTCAATTCGGTTAACAACTGCATTACTTCGTTGCCGTTGGATGAATCTAAGTTACCAGTAGGCTCATCCGCTAAAATCAGTTTTGGGTTGTTTACTACGGCACGCGCAACGGCTACACGCTGCTGCTGTCCGCCCGAAAGTTGCTGTGGAAAGTGGTTGCGGCGGTGCATAATTTGCATTTTATCTAAAACGACATCCACACGTTTTTTACGTTCAGCACTGTCCACGCCCAAATAAATGAGCGGCAGTTCTACGTTTTCAAAAACGGTCAGCTCATCAATCAAATTGAAACTTTGGAACACAAAACCAATGTTCCGCTTGCGCAGGTCGGCACGTTTGCGTTCATTGAAACCGGCCACTTCGATGCCATTAAACATAAAGCTGCCGCCGTCCGGGTCGTCCAGCAATCCTAAAATGTTGAGCAGTGTAGATTTGCCGCAGCCAGACGGACCCATCACGGCCACAAACTCGCCGTCGTTTACATGGATGGTTAGTTTATTTAAGGCAGAAGTTTCGATGTCTTCAGTACGGTAGATTTTTTCTAAGTCTGTAATTTTTATCATTGTGTTTGACTTTATTTCTTTAATTTTTTAAATTGGATTATAGGCTTTTTACTCCTTCTTCAAAACAAGTTCCTGCATCGTGCCATAATTTTCATAACTGCTCGTAACCACCTTATCGCCAGGTTTTAAACCTTGCAAAACCTCATAGTAATCCGGGTTTTGGCGGCCTAATTGCACATCCACTTTGTAAGCTGTTTTGCCGTCTTCGCTGACTTTAAAAATCCAGTTGCCGCCGGTTTGCTGGTAAAAACCGCCTTTTGCTAAAAGTAAAGCTTTCGTTTCGTCGCCTAACGCTAAGCGGATTTGTAACGTTTGTCCTCTGCGGATGCCTTCCGGAACTTTACCAATAAATTCCATATCAACCTGGAAACGTCCATTGGTTACCTGCGTAAATACTTTCTTGATTTTTAATTTATAGGTTTTGTCGGAAAAGTCGAAATCGCCTGTGAGGCCTGTAAAAATGCGCGAAATGTAATGCTCGTCCACATCAACCCGAACTTTAAACCCACTTAAAACATCAATCTGTCCCAGCCGCTCGCCCTGATGTTTATTCTGGCCAACTTCTGCATCCATCGAAGTTAACTGACCATCAACCGGCGCGCGCACAATCAAATCGCCAACCTTTTGCCGCATCACCGCCAAAGCGTTTTGTGTACGGTCGAAAGATTGTTTAGATTGATCCAGCTCCTGTTTGGTAGAAACCGAATCCTGTTTCAAAATCTGTTGCGTTAATTTTTTGCGTTTCACCTGGTAATCATAAGCAATTTGCGATTGCTTAAATTCCTGCAAACCGATCGCTTTCTGTTCGTATAAATGCTTGTTTAACAGGTACAAACGTTCGGCTTCTTTAAAGGCATTGTCCACATCGGCCATCTGGTTTAACTTGCTGATGGTGTTTTGTTGCGCCGCATTCCGCGAAATCTGCATCTGCGTTAGCAAGTTAAAAACCGAAGTCTCCTGGTTTACCAAACTCAGTTCCAGATCAGTATTGGCGAGTTTCATAATCGGGTCGCCTTTTTTCATGATGGTTCCGTCTTCCACGAATTTCTGCTCCACGCGTCCGCCTTCCATCGCATCCAAGTAAATGGTAGTTATGGGCATCACTACTCCGTTTACCGGTATAAATTCTTGGAACGGGCCGTTTTTTACTTCGCTAATCGTGATCCTTTCGGTATCCACATTCAATTTTGATTTGCCGGAAGTAAAATAATAACTGCTTCCAATCAGCAAAACCAGGGCTGTAATTCCGCCGATGGTTAAGATCCGTTTGGTTGTCCATTTCTTTTTTGCGATAACTCTGTCCACGATGCTTCTTTTATCAGGTGTTTCTTTGTGTTGTATTTGCCGGTGCTATATGAAAAGCTGTGCCATAGAAACTAAAAACTTGAAAAACAACGTTTTAGGTGATAAAAGAAGTATGCCATTGTGCGTTTGCATTACAAATGGTGTTCGGTTTCGATACAGTAGCGTTTGGTTTAATTGTTTCTGATTGAAACTGTTTATAAAAAAGAAATTTTCCAAACTGCTGTCCGTAAACGGACACTTGCTGTACGAAGGCGAACGGTTTTTTAGACGTATGATATGAATAGTCTTGATTTACAGCTATTTAAAAAATTGGTATCGCTTGTGTTTATTTTTCAAAGAACAATTAGTCGGATACTGCCTCAAAACTGTTACCTCATCTTTTAAAACCATGATCAAAAACTATTTCAAAATCGCCTGGCGAAGTTTAATCCGCAACAAAGCTTTTTCCATCATTAATATTGTCGGCCTGGCAATTGGTATGGCTGGTGCAATTTTAATTTTCGAATGGGTACAGAACGAATTGAGTTTCGACCAGTTCCATACAAATAAAGACACCTTGTATAAAGTATGGAACCGAAACACACCAAAAGGAGCGGTTAGTGCCTGGGATGTTACTTCTGGTGCCGTTGCCCCGGAATTAAAGCGGGACTTTCCCGAAGTTAAAGCAGTTGCACGTGTTACCTGGCCTACTCCACGGTTGTTTAGTTTTGCTCATAAAAGTATTAAAGCTACCGGTTTGGATGTTGACAAGCCTTTTTTAACCATGTTTAGCTTTCCCTTGTTACAAGGCAGCGCATCGCAAGCTTTAGATGATGTTAACAGCGTTGTGCTTACCAAAACTTTAGCGTCAAAAATATTTGATAATCAAAATCCTATCGGCCAGGTTGTAAAGCTGGACAACAAAACCGCGTATAAGGTAACGGGCGTACTGAAGATTTGCCTAACAATACACAGTTTGACTTTGAGTATTTAACATCGTTGGCTGGTAACCCTCGAACTGCTGCGGATGAAACCAAATGGAATACCAACAGCTATAATACTTACATACAATTACAGCCTGATGCTTCTGAAATGCTGGTTGATCAAAAAATAAAAAACCTGGTATTAAAGCATGATCCAACAACAGAGGAAGAAGTGTTTTTGCACCCGGCCAGCAAATGGCATTTATATTCTCGGTTTGAGAATGGAAAAGTAGCTGGCGGGCGAATAGAAACCGTTAGGCTATTGTTTATTATTGCTTGTTTAATCCTGCTAATTGCCTGTATCAATTTTATGAATTTGAGCACGGCCCAAAGCGAAAAGCGGGCAAAAGAAGTTGGGCTGCGTAAAACCATTGGTGCAAACAGGTTTAGCCTGATTAAACAATTTCTGACTGAATCGATCCTAATCTCTTTTATCGCTGGAATAATTGCCCTAATTATCGTCCAGCTTTGTTTGCCTGCCTTTAACCATTTAACAGATAAAAAACTGGTTGTAGGATATGGCAGTCCTGTTTTTTGGTTAACAGGTGTTTGTTTTATTTTGATCACAGGGTTACTTGCAGGGAGTTATCCGGCTTTCTATTTGTCGGCTTTTAAACCGGTACACACATTAAAAGGTTTATTTAAAGATAAAAATCAAATTGTTACGCCTCGAAAACTGCTTGTCATCGTTCAATTTACCATTGCTATTGTTTTGATTGTATCTACTTTAATCATTTATCAACAAATAAAATATTCGCAGGAACGCGACAGTGGTTATGAAAAGGATAAGCTGCTGGAACATCCTATCACCGGAGATATTGCAAAAAACTTTGAGCTGATCAAAAACGATCTCATTAATAAGGGGATTGCTACTGCGGTCAGCAAAACCAGCATGTCAATTACTTTTGAAAGCAGCACTACGCAGGGTTTACAATGGGGAGACCATAATCCCGATCAGGTAAAAATACCTTTTACCCAGTTTGCCAGCACAGGAGATTTTGTTAAAACAATGGGGTTAAAACTGATTGCAGGAAGAGACATTGACGTTAAAAATTATCCTACTGATAGCGATGCCGTATTGCTAAATGCCACTGCTATTGATTGGATGAAACTGAAAAACCCGATTGGCCAGACAATTACAGCCAACAATAGATCATTGAAAATAATTGGTGTGTTTAAAAATTTCATTGTCAGCTCACCTTATCAATCTGTATTTCCAATGGTTGTTTACGGTACAAAAAGCTGGTATTACGGCAATATGCTGATCCGGTTAAACAATCATTCTTCTACAGGAAAGAACTTAAAAGCAGCCGAAGCCATATTTAAGAAATACAATCCGGCTTATCCTTTTGAGTACCAGTTCGTCGATCAGGAATATGGCCAGAAGTTTAAAGAAGAAGAAAGGACAGGCAACCTGGCGGCACTATTTGCCGGGTTAACCATTGCCATCTCCTGCCTCGGTTTGTTTGGTTTGGCTGCATATATGGCTCAAAACCGCAATAAAGAAATTGGCATCCGAAAAGTGTTGGGCGCAAGTGTAGGCAGCCTTATCCAGCTACTTACCAAAGATTTCGTTGCATTGGTAATAGTTGCCATAGCAATTGCTGTTCCAGCAAGTTGGTATTTTATGAGCAAGTGGCTACAAGATTTTTCTTATAAAATCAGCATCAGTTGGTTAACGTTTTTTACAGCCGGAATGCTTGCCATTGTCATTGCTTTAATCACCATCAGTTTTCAGGCGGTAAAAGCAGCACTGGCCAATCCAGTAAAAAGTTTGAGGAGTGAATAAGTGAGAGGCTTTCAACAATCGGCTATCAGTGATTTACAAGTTTCAAACCTCAAGCCAAATAACCAACTATACAAGAAGTTGAAGACTGAAAGCTGAAAACTGAAAGCCAATCATTATACTTGCTTTACCAAATAATTTTATGAGCCTGAAACATGCCTGCATCTTAATTATTGACGATGATACAGACGTTTTAACCGCCGTCCGCTTGCTATTAAAACCGGTGGTAAAAGAAGTAATTACAGAGAAAAACCCGGAAAATATCCGTTCTATTCTGTCTAAGAATACATTCGATCTGATTTTGCTCGACATGAATTTCAACAGCTCGATCAATACCGGCAACGAAGGTTTGTACTGGCTGAAAAAGATCCGCGAGTTTAAATCCGATGCTTCCGTGATCATGATTACGGCTTATGGCCACATCGATTTGGCCGTCCGTTCCCTAAAAGAAGGTGCGGCAGATTTTATGGTGAAACCCTGGCACAACGAAGTGCTGCTAAACGTAATCAGCGAAGCGTTAGACAAGCGTTCGAAATTAAAAACAACAACGTTTAACGTAGAACGCAATTCCATCATCGGAAAAGAGCTGTTGGGCGAATCCGAAATTATGCACGAAATCTTTCACAAAATCGAAAAAATTGCGCCAACGGATGCCAATATTTTGATTTTGGGCGAGAACGGCACGGGAAAAGATTTGATCGCCAAAGCCATTCACCAGCAATCGCTTCGTTCTGCAAAACCTTATGTTAAGGTTGATGTCGGCGCGCTATCCGAAAACCTGTTTGAAAGCGAACTTTTCGGTCATAAAAAAGGCGCTTTTACGGATGCACGCGAAGACCGGATTGGCCGTTTTGAAGCTGCCCACAACGGCACTTTATTTTTAGATGAGATTGGGAATATAGCACTGCACCAGCAATCTAAATTGTTAACTGTTTTGCAAAACCGACAAGTCACCAAGCTCGGCAGCAATCAATCAATTGATGTAAATATTAGGTTGATTTGTGCGACGAATGTTCCGCTTTCCGAATTGGCCAACGAAAGCCGTTTCCGCCGGGATTTGATGTATCGCATTAATACTGTCGAAATCACCGTTCCGCCGCTGCGTAAACGTGGAAAAGATATCGAAGTGCTGGCCAATTATTTCAGCAAGTTGTACAGCACCAAATACTTGAAACCGGTTTTAGAGCTGGATGGCAAAGCCTTGCTCAAACTACAGCAATATTATTTCCCGGGCAACGTGCGCGAACTGCAATACATTATGGAACGCGCCGTCATCATGTCCGACGGACCGGTTTTGCGTGCCGATGAACTGATCTTTTCGCCCATAGAATCCGTCCACGAAGAAGAGCAACCGGATGAACTTCGCCTCAGTTCCATCGAAAAAAACACGATTTTACGTGTAATTGAACTCCACAACGGCAACATCACCAAAGCCGCCAAAGAGCTTGGCTTAACCCGAACGGCGTTGTACAGGAGGTTAAGTAAGTATGAGATTTAGGTGTGGAGCGGGGAGCGAGGTTGGAGGTGCGAGTTTTGAAAGAGCGAGGAGCGGGAATATTGGGAGCGGAATGCAAACCGTAAAAAAACGAAGATTATCAAACCAACTTTTCTAATGATTTAGATATTTCCCCGCTCCCGCACCTCAATCCCCACAACTCTTCTTTCAATTGATTTAGATAAGTCCTCGCTCCCCGCACCTCAAACCCCGTACCTCTTACCCATGAAAACTCGCTGGCCAATCCTTCTCCGCATACTGTTTTTACCGGTTACTTTTGGTATGGCGGCGTACCTGGCTTTCCATCATTTTAACAATCTTGCTTATGCTGTGCTTGTGCTGATTGTGATCCAGTTGGCCGAACTGTACAACTTCCACCAGAAAATTTATCTCGAATTAGACCAGTTTTCGGAAGCCATCCGTTACCGCGATTTTTCCCGGCATTACAATACCAAAGGTTCCACCGTGGGTTTGGAGGAATTGCGCGTAGGTTTTAATTCGATCAACACGACTTTCAAAACCATTTCGCGGGAAAAAGAAACGCAATATCAGTATTTGCAGAAAATTTTGGAACTGGTTGGAACAGGGATTTTATCCTACGAAGCCGAAACCGGAGAGGTGGTTTGGATGAACGAAACGCTGAAAACCATGCTTCTTTTACCGTACTTAAAAAATATCCGCGCGTTGCAAAAGCGCGACGGGCATTTGTACCAGGAAATTATCAGCGTAAAAAACAGCAACAGTACCATTGTTACTTTGCAGCAAGGTTCGCAGTCGTCCATCAAAGTGCTTTTATCGGCAACAGGTTTTCAGACCGAAGGAAAGCGCTATAAATTGCTGGCTTTGCAAAACGTAAACGAGGCGTTGGACGAGACCGAATCGCGCGCCTGGCAAAAGTTGTTGAGTGTGATGACGCACGAGATCATGAATTCTATCGCGCCAATTTCTTCTCTCGCCAATACGTTGAAAAACCGTTTGCAGGAAGCCAATGCTTCTTTTACCACCCAAAAATCAGAATCGGTTTTGCTGGAAGATTTGGAGTTGGGTATCGAAACTATCCAGCGCAGGAGTGAAGGTTTGCTGAAATTTGCCGAAACGTACCGCAACCTCAATAAAATCACCACCTTAAACGTTAAAAAGGTTTACGTGCGCGATCTTTTCGAAAGTCTAAATACTTTGATGGAACCAACTTTAGATCAGAAAAAGATCGAATTGGATATCGTTTTAAAAGATCCAGGTTTAACGGTAGAAGTCGATCCAATGCTGATCGAGCAAGTGTTAATCAACCTTTTAGTAAACGCAATTGAAGCGGTAAAAGAGCGGGAAAATCCGCTGATCACACTCTCCAGTTATATCTTAAACGATAAAAAAACCGTCATCAAAATAACCGATAACGGCACCGGCATGGCCGAAGATTTACTGGAACAGATTTTCGTTCCGTTCTTCAGCACCAAAAAAAATGGCAGCGGTATTGGTTTGAGTTTGTGCAAACAGATTATGTTGTTGCATAAAGCGCAAATCCAGGCACAATCTGTTGAAGGCGAAGGGACTGAGTTTTTGTTGCAGTTTTAAAAACATTTGCAAGGTAAACCATTTGTTCAACAATTGGTTTACAAGGGGAATTGTCGTGCTTTTGGCGTAAAAACAGGTATAAATACATCAACAAACGGGTAGTAATACATGCCAGCGCGCCAATCATTAAAGGTAACTTCCAATGTTTTTACATTTCTAAATACAGACCATACTTACCTTAATATCCTGCAAATCATGTTCACAAATTCCGGTATAAACAAGGTATTCCTTCTTGGCAAAATCGGTGAAGAACCGCAATTGTTAGATGTTGGCGACCAGCGCGAAGTTTTATGTTTCCCTCTGATAACCAACGAGATCATTAAAAAAAATGGCGAGGATTTCGAACTGACCGAACGGCACAACATTAAAGTGCCAAGAGAAGTTGCCGCAACCTCAAAGCAACAGTTACAACAAGGGCATTTAATTTATTTAGAAGGCAAAATACAAACACGCAGTTTTTACGACGAACAGCACATCAAAAATTACAGGCTCGAAATTATTGCATCTAAATTCCAAATTCTGAACACGATTTTAGAGATGCAAAAAGTGTAAGCAGCAATCTTTTTTGGTTGATGGTTAAT
>CAZZVO010000023.1:0-23625 GCA_964657505.1 uncultured Mucilaginibacter sp. | reverse complement strand
AAAAGGCGGCAACGCGGTGGATGCAGCCGTGGCCATTCAGTTTGCATTGGCAGTTACACATCCAACGGCGGGCAATATTGGCGGCGGTGGTTTTATGGTTTACCGCTCGGGAAAAGGCGAAACGAACACTTTGGATTATCGCGAAAAAGCACCGGCAGCAGCCAGT
This sequence comes from uncultured Mucilaginibacter sp., assembly GCA_964657505.1. Classification (GTDB taxonomy): domain Bacteria; phylum Bacteroidota; class Bacteroidia; order Sphingobacteriales; family Sphingobacteriaceae; genus Mucilaginibacter_A. The sequence goes on along the minus strand of CAZZVO010000023.1, from coordinate 23,459 downwards.
GCCAATATGTATTTAGATTCGGCAGGGAATGTAATTGCAGATAAAAGTTTACATACGCACCAAGCTTCCGGCGTGCCAGGCTCTGTGGATGGGCTGGTGGAGGCACACCGAAAATACGGAAAATTAAAATGGGCAGAATTGGTTCAGCCTGCTATCAACTTAGCCAAAAACGGGTTTCCGCTGACTGAAAAATTAGCAACGAACCTTAATTCGATGCAAAGCAATTTTAAGAAACTCAATCCCGGTAAAAATTATTATTTAAAAGAAGGTGGTTGGAAAGTCGGGGATATAATGCTGCAACCGGATTTGGGCGCAACGCTGGAATTAATCCGCGATAACGGCCGTGCAGGTTTTTATGAAGGAAAAGTAGCTGACGAACTGGTTGCAGAAATGCAAACCGGAAACGGCATGATCACCAAAACGGACCTTAAAAATTACCATGCTGTTTGGCGCAAAGCCATCACCGGAAAATATAAAGATTATAAAATTATTACCATGCCGCCACCATCCAGCGGCGGGATTGCCTTGCTGCAATTGCTGCGTTCGGTTGAACCTTTTCCGCTAAAAAGATGGGGTTACAACCAGGATTCAACGGTTCAGGTGATGGTAGAAGCAGAACGCCGTGTATATGCAGATCGTTCTAAATACCTCGGCGATCCGGATTTTTTTAAAGTCCCGGTTGATAGTTTGCTTCAACCCAAATACACAGATGCACGGATGAAATCTTTTAACTGGAACCAGGCCACGCCGAGCAGCTCCATACAACCCGGTGCTTTTGTGGGTTACGAAAGCGACCAAACGACCCATTTAGTAGTAGTTGACAGGGAAGGAAATGCGGTTTCAATCACTACAACTTTAAATGGTTCTTTCGGTTCGGGCATCGTAGTAAAAGGTGCCGGTTTTTTATTGAATAATGAGATGGACGATTTTAGCTCCAAGCCCGGCACGCCAAATATGTATGGTTTGGTTGGCGGGAAAGCTAATTCGATCCAGCCGGGCAAACGGATGTTGTCTTCCATGACACCGGCCATCCTCGAAAAAGACGGCAAACTTTTCATGATCGTTGGTACGCCGGGCGGTTCTACCATTATTACTTCTGTTTTTCAGACAATTTTAAACGTGATTGAGTTTGATCAAAGTATGCAGCGCGCAGTAACTTCTAAACGTTTCCACCATCAATGGCTACCAGATGATGTGAAGGCAGAAAAAGATGCGTTGGATAGCGCAACAATTAAAAAGCTGGAAAGTAAAGGATACAAGATTTCGCCTAACGGGCCGATTGGAAGGGTAGACGCTATTTTAAAAACCAAATGGGGTTATTACGAAGGCGGGGCCGATCCGCGCGGCGACGATACCAAGCTGGGCTGGTAAAATTCTCGGTCATGCTGAACATGTTTCGGCATCCCATCAGAAAAGTTCGCTCATACTTTCAATACGAATTTTAAGGTGCTAAAAGAAGCATTGCCCGCAGCAGCAACTGTTAAAATATGTTAAGGTGCTGTTTTTGCAGATTAAAACGATAAATTTGCGTTTTAGTCTGTTTGCATGAAAAGGTTGTTTTTTGTTTTCGCGTTGTTGCTTGCCCTTTCGGCATGTAAAAAAGCGGCTTCGGATAATTCAGCATATTTAGCACAGATTGGAAAAGACAGTAACACCATCAGAACTTATTTGCGCGCTAATAATATTCCTATCAAAAAAGTAGGAGACACGATTGGTGTGTATTACCAAATTATAGATTCTGGCAGTGTAGCTAGTTTATACACACAATCAACATTAATTACGGTGGGTTATATCACTAAAATCATTGGCAATCCTACAATTAGCGATACAACGGTCATCAGTCAAACCAATGCTTACCATCCGTCTTTTACTTTAGGAAGTGTGATCAGGGGCTGGCAGGTTGGCATCCCGCTAATAAAAAAATATGGAAGGATACGCCTTTTTGTGCCATCGCGTTATGCTTACGGCTCGTACGATCAAACCAGTAACTTAAAGATACCAGCTAATTCCTGCCTTTATTTTGATATCCAATTGTATAACGTTACCAATTAAAATTTAAATAAATTATAATGAAGCAATTTGCTTTCGCCTTTCTATCCTTGCTTGTTTTAGCTATGTTTTCCTGCAAAAAGGATTACCCTACTATAACATCTTTTGATACCCAAACCATTCAAAATTATATTTCTACCAACGGACTAAAAATGACTCCTGGCGACAGCGGCATTTATTACCAGGTAATTAAACCCGGAGATACCGGAAACCCATTGACCGACACTGATATCATCTATTACTCCTTTACAGTAAAAACGTTGGATGGAAAGTTCGTTTCTACCGATACCGTTTTAAACCGGGTAAGTAATTATGTTGGCGTAAATCTTTCTACTTTGCCTGTAGGATTACAATTTGGAATCAAAAAGTACCTTCAAAAACGAAACGGAATTATCCGTTTGCTTATCCCTTCGAAACAGGCTTATGGTGTTAATACCTACAAAAGCTCTGATGGCGTAATTAATATCCCAGGAAATGAATCTTTAGATTACACCGTTTATCTTTACACTGTTCAAAACCAATTGGCTTACGATACGATACAGATTAGGAACTATATTAAAAAAAATAACCTAACTGGTTTTAGGCAAACCGCATCAGGTTTATATTATAAAATTATTGATCCGGGTTCTGGTGTAGATCAAATCTACAGCACTTCATCCGTAACCTTAACTTATACTAAACGCTTGATGATACCGCAAACCACTATTGAAACACAAACTTTAAGTGCCTACCCGATATCTTCATTTAATTCACCAGGTTTTAGGGAGGGTTTGCAATTGCTTAATTCTGGCGGTAAAATGCGTATGCTCATTCCTTCTACCATAGGTTACGGTTCTGCTCCCGCCTCAACTACAAGTGGTGTTTATAATTATAACGTTCCTCCTTATTCTATTTTAGATTTTGATGTAAGTGTAACCGCTGTCACCAACTAAAATTTAATGCGGTAAAAGAAGTATCTGGATAGATCAACCGTCCAAAGCCTTTTTAAAAGCGGCCAAGCACCTTTCCCTTGCTTCTTTATGATCGACAATTGGTGCCGGATATTTTGTAAAATCTCCATATTCAGGAACCCATTTTTTGATGTATGCTAATTGTGGGTCGAACTTTTTAGTTTGCGCATCGGGACTAAATATCCTGAAAAACGGTGCGGCATCGGTGCCTGTTCCCGCTGCCCATTGCCAGCCGCCAACGTTGCTACTCATATCGTAATCCAATAATTTGCGGGCAAAATAATGTTCGCCCCAACGCCAGTCAATTAATAAATCTTTCGATAAAAAGCTGGCTGTTACCATGCGCAAACGGTTGTGCATCCAGCCGATTGTGTTCAGTTGCCGCATTCCGGCATCTACCAGCGGATAACCGGTTTCTCCTTTGCACCAGGCCAAAAATTCCTGCTCGTTGTTGCGCCAATGTATTTTATCAAAATCAGGTTTGTATGCATGGTTTGCCGTTTGCGGGAAATGCCATAAAATCATGGCGTAAAAATCCCGCCAGATCAATTCGTTTAGCCAGGTTTTTTCTGCGGATTTATTGGCTTCTGTAGCCAGTTCGCGGATACTGATCGTCCCGAAACGTAAATGGTGACTGATCCTCGAAGTGCCTTCCAACGCAGGGAAATCGCGTGTTTTGGCATAATCTGCAATAACGGTTTTATATTCTTTTCCGGGGATTAATATTGTGCTGGTTTCAAAACCAATGGATTGAATGGAAGGAAAATCGAAGGTCACTTTCAATAAATTATGGAAGTACTTTTCTGTTGGATAAGACTTTAAATAAAAATCGTTCAGCTTCTCCGTCCACTTCCGCGAATAAGGCGTAAAAACAGTGTAAGGCTGGCCGTCTGGTTTAACAATTTCTTCCTTTTCAAAAATAACATGGTCTTTATATGTACAAAATTTACATCCTTTTGCGCTTAGGATTTGGTTAATTTCTTCGTCGCGCTGTTTGGCATACGGTTCAAAATCGTGGTTGGTAAAAACAGTATCAACTTGGTATTCTTCTAAAATCTTAGTAAATGCTTCTTTTGGCGAGGTATTTTTGATGAGGATAGAACTGCCTAATTTCTTCAATTCCAGATCCATTTCCGCCAAAGATTGATAAATAAAGGTTACCCGTGCATCATCTTTATCTTCCAGTTTATCTAAAATTTCGGTATCAAAAATGAATATGGGCAAAACAGGTTTTCCGCTTTTTAGCACGGTATAAAAACCAGCGTTGTCACTCAGCCTTAAATCCCTGCGGAACCAAAAAATATTGATGCTTTGTTTATCGGCCATAAATCTCTTTTATTGCTTCTTCTACTGTTGGATATTTGAATTTAAAACCTGCTTTTTCTATTTTTTCTGCAGATACTTTTGTGCTGCCTAAAACCACGGCACTCATTTCGCCCATTAATAGTTTTAAGGTAAAAGCAGGCACTTTTGGCAGCCACAACGGTTTATGCAACTGCTTCGCGATGACAACTGTAAGTTTTAGATTAGTTACCGAGTTCGGCGCAACCATATTGTAGGTCCCGGTGATTTGGTTTTCAATGCCAAAAAGGTATAGATCAATCGTATCCTGAAAATGGATCCAAGGTATCCATTGTTTTCCCGAACCAATTGCGGCTCCAAAACCAAATTTGATGGGCAAAGCAATTGGTTTTAAGGCACCGCCATTTTTGGTTAAAACTACGCCAGTTCTGAATTTTAATATTTCTAATCCTAATGCTTTGCCTTCATCTACCGCTTGTTCCCAATCAACACAGCATTTTCCGAGGAAATCATTTGCTGGCGTAGAAGTTTCCGTCATCAGTTCATCACCACGATCACTATAATAACCGGTTGCTGAAGCAGAGATTACTTTTTTTACCTGATGCGGCTGTTGTTTTAACAATTGATAAATCAAACCGATAGATTGCGTGCGGCTGTTGGTGATTTCCTGTTTCCGTTTTTCCGTCCAAAGTTTATCGGCAATGCCTGCACCAGCGAGATGTATAATCAGGTCAACACCTTTAATGCAATTTGCATCGATGCTGCCTTTTTGAACATCCCACAAATAAGTTTTTACCTTCGGGATATTATTTTCTTTGCGGCTTAAATGGCTTACGGTATAACCTTTATCCAACAAAAGCGCGGTCAGTTTTTTGCCAACTAAACCGTTGCCGCCTGTAATTAAAATATGCTTGTCCATCAGCCTAAAACAACTTTTTTGACCGTATTAAGTTTGATAGTTTCGAGCAATTAATCAGCTTTGCGAACAATACTGTTTTTATGGATAGAAAATACGAGAAGCACTTATTTATTTGCACCAACCAGCGGCCGGCAGGAGCAAGGATAAGTTGCGGCGAAGAGCACGGACTTGCCTTGGTTGCAGCGTTTAAAAAAGCAATTTTAAAAAATAACCTGACTACAGAAATACGGGCACAACGCACCGGTTGTATGGAAACCTGCGAACTCGGCCCATCAGTGGTGGTTTATCCCGAAGGTATATTTTACGGGCATGTAGGTTTAGAAGATGTGGATGAAATCGTATCCGAACACCTGATCAATAACCGGGTTGTAGAACGGCTGAAACTTTCGTTTTAACAGACGCTTCTTTTATCGGCCTAAAACTGTTAACTCACAATATAGCTTTCTAATTGCCGTATCGTGTGTTTCTGGTCTTCGATGATAAATTTAACCACATCGCCAATGGAAATCATGCCAACTACATGATTGTTCTCCAGCACAGGTAAATGCCTTATTTTTTTGTTGGTCATGGTTTCCATGCACTCATCTATGCTGCTGTTGATGGAAAGCGTGAGCAAATCTGCCGTCATAATTTCGGCAATTTCTGTTTCTTTGGATGATTTGCCTTTCAAAATCAACTTCCGGGCATAGTCGCGTTCGGTAAAAATGCCGAGCAGTTTTTCATCTTCCATCACCAGTAAAGCACTGATGTTTTTGTCCATCATTACCTGTAAAGCATCGTAAACGGAAGTGGTTGCAGTTACGGAATAAACCTGACTGCCTTTGTGTTCGAGGATTTGGTTGATTTTTTTCATGATAAGGCGGATTTAAGATTGGAAACTAAAGATAATCAATCCGATAACACTTTGATGATAAATTATCATGATTAAAAAAATAAAACTAGAAATAATTTTTCCGGCTGCCCATGCTTCTTTTAGCACATAAAAAAAGAGGGCTGATAATTAAACCAGCCCTCTTTTTAGTTTTTGATGAAACCGATAACTACATTTTCATGGTAGTATCTTTTTTCATTTTCATTTTTTTGCCTTTTTTCATTTTCATGGCTTTTTTTGTTGTGTCTAAAGCCATGTGTGGAGTTCCTTTTACGGGCGTGGCATTGGCTGTTAAGCAGGTAGCAACCATAATTGCACCGGCCATCATCATTGCTTTTAAAGCTGAGATTTTCATAGTTTTAATTTTTAATTTAGTTTAGCATAAATGTAAACATATCTACTTTAAAATTTCCAACAAACTTTAAATATTTTTTAATTGAAACTTAACCCTTAATGTTAATTTAACCGCTATGCATATTTTTTTAGAAGCTGCTTATGCCGAAGCCGCCGCAGGTTTTGCCGAAGGCGGTATCCCAATTGGTTCTGTACTGGTGCATCAAGGTAAAATCATTGGCCGCGGCCACAACCGGCGTGTGCAAAAAGGCAGTGCTATTTTGCACGGCGAAATGGATGCTTTAGAAAATGCCGGCCGCCAGCCGGCCACCGTTTACCACGAATGCGAATTGTATACCACGCTTTCGCCCTGCCCAATGTGCTCCGGCACAATCTTGTTGTATGGCATCCCGAAAGTAATTATCGGCGAAAATAAAACTTTTATGGGCGAAGAAGAACTGCTGCGCAAAAAAGGCGTAGAAGTGATTGTAGTAGATGATAACGCCTGTTACAACCTAATGCAACAATTTATTGATAAAAGCCCGGAATTATGGAATGAAGATATAGGTGTTTAATACCGGTTTTTTTTATAGATTGTGATACTTCTTTTACCACGTATAATCTTTAATGAATACTTTCAAACCATAAAATGTTGATAGAAGATTTAGAGCTTTTTCAAACAGTAGTAGAAGAATCGCCAATTGCAATGGCTTTATTTTCCGGGCCGGAAATGACTGTCCTGCTGGTCAATAAAACCATGTTGAGCCTTTGGAACCAAGCCAGTTCTGTAATCGGTCAGCCGTTTCGCATGGCAATACCATCCTTATATTCTAAGGAGTTAGACTATCGCCTCAACCAGGTTTACAACGCTGGTGTTTCATTCGAAATAACAGAACAACGTTTAGACCTGGTTTTTAACAACCAGCTTCAGGCCCATTATCACAACATTATTTTTAAACCGCTCAAAAATCCGGAAGGCAATGTTTGGGGCATTTTGGCTACCGCTATCGATGTAACTGCACAGGTACTGGCGCAAAAAGAGGCCGAAGTAAAAGAGCAGTTACATCAAAGCGACCAGAAGTTTCGGGGTTTAATCAGCCAGGCACCTGTAGCCATCGGTGTATTTGGCGGGTGGGACATGGTGATCGAATCTGCTAATGAGTCGCTATTAAAACTTTGGGGGAAAGACGAATCGGTAATTGGCTTACCTTTATTAACGGCACTGCCCGAGATAAAAGGTATGGGTTTTATAGAGCTGTTGCAAAAAGTTTATGCTACGGGCGAGGCTTATTACGGCTACGAAATGCTGTCTAAGCTTTACTGGCAAAAGCACAAAAAGGATGCTTATTTTAATTTTGTTTATCAGCCGGTGATAGAAGCAGACGGTAAAACAAACAAAATACTGGTAGTGGCCAATGAAATTACAGCTCAGGTAGAAGCTAAAAAGGAATTGGAAGAGAGCAAAAATCATTTCAAAAACCTCATGCTTGAAGCACCTATGGCAATGGCCCTTTTTACAGGTAGTAATTTTGTGATTGATGTGGCTAATGAGGCGATGATCAAACTTTGGGGCAAAGACGTTTCTATAATTGGCAAACCTTTGGCCATTGCTTTACCCGAACTGGAAGGGCAGCCATATCTACCGCTGCTTGATGAAATTTATGCTACGGGCGTTGCTTATCACAGCAGTGAAAGCAAAGCCGATTTAATGGTTGACGGAAAATTGCAGTCTTTTTATTTCAACTTTACCAATAAACCAATATTAGATAAAGAAGGCAAGGTTTACTGCATCATCAACATGGCGGTGGATGTAACCAGCCAGGTAATGGCAAGGGCAGAACTGGAAGAAATTGCCAAGAAAAAAGATGAGTTTTTAAGTGTTGCCAGCCACGAGTTAAAAACGCCGCTTACCAGCATGAAAGCTTCCATGCAAATCATTAACAGAATGTTTAAAACTGATCCCACTTCTGCTGTAATCCCGGTTTTCGCCCATAAAGCCAACAGTAGTTTAGTTAAGATAATACATTTGGTGGATGATTTAATGCAGGTATCTAAAATACAGCAAGGGCAACTTCCGCTGCATAAAACATGGTTTAAACTTGCTGATTTAGTGCTTGATTGCTGCGATCATTTAAGAATTGAAGGTACGCACGAACTGATTTTAGAAGGTGATACAGAATTAGAAGTTTATGCAGATTTTGCCCGGATTGATCAGGTAGTAGTCAACTTTGTAAACAATGCGGTAAAATATGCGCCTGCTTCTAAAAAGATTATCAAGCGTATAGAAAAAACAGCCGAAGGTGCTAAAGTTTCTGTACAAGATTTTGGTATCGGCATACCTTTAGAAAAGCAAAAACATTTGTTCGACCGTTATTTCCGGGTAGATTCCTCCGGCGTACAATTTTCCGGCCTTGGCTTGGGCCTTTACATCTGCGAAGAAATTATCAAAAGGCATGGCGGCACAATTGGCGTAAACAGCACCGTAGGCGAGGGCAGTACTTTTTGGTTTACACTGCCTCTTTAAAAGGCATACTGTTTTTATGCCGATAAAAACAGCAAGTTCAGTTTCAAAAATAAAAAGGTTGGAAACAAAAAAGCCCCATATTACTATGGAGCTTTTCGGTTGATAAAAACAGTATTAAGCTTTTGCAGCGTCGCGCAATGCTTTTACTTCGTTGTGTGCAGATAAAATACCTTCGTTTTGGCTGATGATTGTACTGCTCGCAGCCGCATTCCAGTTTAAATCCGAATCTGATAAAGCCTCTTTATAAGCTTTTTTGGCTACATCTTCGCCATATTCGCAATCCGCTAAAATAGAATGGCGGTCTTTGCCCGTAAAAGCAGATTTAACATCCATCCAGGCATGGTAAAATTTACCTGCGGTTGTAGTTGCATCAGTTGGCTCGCCGCCTAAAGAAGTAACCAATGCCTCTAATTCTGTTGCATTTTTTTGGCTTTGTGCAATATATCCGGAAAACAGCGTCTTTAAATCAGCATCTTCTGTGCCTTCTAAGCCTTTTTGGTAACCTACAATACGGTCATTATTAATTTTGATTAAATCATTTAATGCAGAAACCTGATGTTCTGCTGCTTCTATTGTTGCCATGGTTTTAATGTTTTTATTGATAACACGGTTTTAGAAGTAAGGTTTTAAAAAGAGGTTAAGGTTGAAAAGAGATAAAGAATGAATTTGACAAAAAAACCTGCGTTGCTATTAAACAACGCGGGTTTTTGTACGATAAAAGAAGTATTTCTTAAGCTTCTGCAACTTCGTATTCTGCGTGTTCAATTTTAGCCGCTTCTTTTTTACCAAATAACCTGTTCTTTAGGTTTACGCGGATCAGGTACATACATGGCACCAGGATCAGGGTGATGATGGTTGCAAAACCCAACCCGAAGATCATCGTCCAAGCTAACGGCCCCCAAAAAGCAACGTTATCGCCACCAAAGTGAATATGCGGTTCGAAATGGGTAAACAAGCCAACAAAATCAATATTAAAACCTACTGCCAACGGTATTAAACCCAATATGGCAGAAGTTGCGGTAAGCAATACGGGCGTCATCCTGGTGTGGCCGGCTTCAACAACCGCATCATGAACGTTGGTGCCTTGTTCAATCAGCATATCGGTAAACTCAACCAGTAAAATACCGTTCCGTACCACGACACCCGCCAGGGCAATAATACCAACGCCTGTCATTACGATAGCCATTGTCATCCCAAAAATACTTACACCAAGCAATACACCGATAATGCTGAAGAAAATTTCGCTGATGATGATAAAAGTTTTACCGATAGAGTTAAACTGGATCATCAAAATAATCAAAATCAAACCAAAAGAGGTAGCTAAAGCTCCACCCAAAAAAGTAACGGCTTCTAATTGGTCTTCCTGGCCGCCACCCTGACGGATGATTACATCGTCTGGCTTTTTAAAGTTCTCGATAGCTTTTAAAATGTTGGCATTTACTTCGTTTGCATTATAAGGTTTTATAACGCTCGAACCTAAAGTTATCACGCGCCTTTGTTGCTTACGTTTGATGTTGCTGTAGGTATCGGTATAGCGGACATCAGTAAAAGCGGAAATCGGTACCTGGCGAATAATTCCACCCGAACCCATATCACGGTAAGTGATTTTCATGTTGCGCATTTCGTCGATATTACCGCGCTGATCTTGTAATGCCCTCACTTTTATCTGGTAATCATCTTCTTTGGTATTCCTGAAATCACCAGCCTTTGCCCCAAATACAGCCGTGCCTAATGCCTGGCTTATTTGAGAAGTGTTGATGCCTTCCCGGTTTGCCCTTTCGCGGTCGATGTCGAACACAATTTCAGGCTTGTCATTCTGCACATCGGCCGTTAAGTTTTCGATACCCGCAATGTTTTGTTTAGCCAGATAGCTTTTTAAGCGGTTGCTGGTTTTAACCAGTGTGTCCAGGTTATCGCCAATAATTTCGATACTGATATCTTTTTGTACCGGCGGGCCACTGTTTTCTTGTGCGACGGCAATTTTAACCCCTGGGATTCCTTGTACCGCACCACGGATTTTAGCTAAAACCTGTTTAGTGTCTTTTCCGTTGCGTTTGCCAAATTCAACAAAAGCAACGGTTACCTTACCTTTATTTTCGTAATCGCCCTGGTCTTCGTCTGTTGGGTCTGTTACACCTTTTGTAACGTTGGAAATGATGGACGATACAATATCTTTATCTGGTTCAACTACTTTGGCTACACGCTGCTCCAGCTTTTTGGTTACTTCATTTGTAGTAGCCTGATCTGTACCGATAGGCATGGTGATATAAACATAAGCAAAGTTTGGATCGCCCGACGGAAAAAAGACAGGTGTTTTGCCTCTTACCACCATCAATAAAATTGCCAAAACAAATAAGCCCAAAGTTCCTAACAAAACGGTTACCGGCCTACGTACTGCACGTTCCAACCATTTTGCATACCATGCCTGGAAACGCGGCCAAATATTACTTTGAAACTTATCAATCACACTTAATAAAAAGAAATGATTGAACAGGTACAAAACAATGATCAATACCATAAAATTACCAAAACCCACGTTGATAAAATAACCAACAGCGGTAGCAATAGCCAGGTAAATTAAGGTACGCCTAACATGTTTATCAAACTTTGGATGATCGTGTTCGCCTTCTACATGCGGTTTCATAAAATCCACCGCAAAAACCGGGTTCATGATATAAGCTACAACCAAGGAAGCCAGTAAGGTGATAATTAAAGTTATTGGCAAAAAGAACATAAAGTGGCCGATCAAACTGTTCCAAAAAGCTAAGGGAATAAACGGTGCCAAGGTAGTCATGGTGCCAGAAAATACAGGTAAAAACACTTCACCTGCTGCTATTTTCGCTGCTTCTTTTATCGGTACTTTTCCATTATCAAAAATGCGGTGCGTGTTTTCAATCACCACAATCGCATCATCTACCACAATACCTAAAGCCAGGAGGAAGGAGAAAAGCACGATCATGTTTAACGTGAAACCAATAGCTGGCATCACCAAAAACGCAATAAAGCAAGACAGCGGAACTGATAACGCCACAAATATGGCGTTGGTTGTACCCATAAAAAACATCAGGATTACGGTAACCAATATGAAACCAATGATGATGGTATTGATCAGATCGTTCAATGTTGTGCGGGTTTTGTCGGATTGATCGCCAGTTACCGTAACGTTTAAGCCTTTTGGAAAAACAGTTTTTTGTTTAACCTTGATCAGTTCATTAATCTTATCTGATGCCTGGATCAAGTTTTCGCCCGCCCTTTTACTTACGTTTAGCGTGATAACATTTTTAAACTTTGGGTTATCGTTCGTTTTTAAACGGGCATAACTCTCCTGCTCTAAAAACGAGTCTTTTATCTCCGCAATATCGCGTAAGTAAACGGTTTGGCCTTTCGGGTTCCTAACGGCCATCGCAGCAACTTCGTCTGCATTTTTAAAATCCTGTTTAATATCAATGCTTCGGCGTACACCGTCTGTTTTAACTGTTCCTGCTGTTGTTAATATATTTTCGGAACCGATAGCCTGGATAACATCACTAAAACTTACCTGTGCCGCTGCCATTTTGTTCATATCAACGTTCACCTGGATCTCTGGCGTTAAAGCTCCAACTTCGTCAACTTTCGAAATCTCTTTGTAGCTTTCTATTTCGTCTTTTAAAATATCCGCATATTCCTTTAAGCGTTTTAAATCATAATCACCGGAAATATTAATGTACAAAATTGGCAAATCCGCAACGTTAATATCTGATATGACTGATTCTTTCAGATTGTCGTCGTTTTGCGGCAAATCTTGTTTGGCTTTGTCTACCGCATCTTTTACATCAACCTTAGCATCTTTAATTTTAATATTAGCCTGAAATTCTGCCGTGATGATGGAGACATTTTGAACAGAGTTGGAAGTAACTTTTTTAAGCCCTTTTAACGACTTTAATTGTTTTTCGATCTGCCTTGTAACCAAGTTCTCGATATTTTGAGGCGATTGCCCGGCAAACGTAGTCGTGATAAAAACTTTGGATTGCGCGATATCCGGGAAGTTTTCTTTCGGCAGGTTGTTATAGCTGATCAAACCCAGCACCGTGATCAAAAATATGAGCACATAAATAGCTGTTTTGTTATCAATAGCCCAGCTTGAGGGCGCAAATTCTTTTCTAACGTCTTTCATAATCAACAGATCAAGTGAAAATCTATATTAATTAGCAGTATTTAAAACTCTGACTTTGTCGCCATCTTCTATATCTGATGCCCCTGCAGTAATCAATTGGTCGCCAATTTTTAAGCCAGACAGTATTTCGGACTGACCGCCATAAGTTGCGCCAACTTTGACGTTTTTGCGTTTGGCGGTTCCACTATCGTTAACAAAAACGTAGTCGCCATCTTCAGATTTTTGAATTGATTTGATTGGGATAATAATGGTGTGTGCTTTCGAGTAATCAGCAATTTTTAATATTGCAGTCATATTTGGGCGAAGTGATTTCCGCGCAGGCAACCTAATTTCTACGGCAAAACTACGCGAGGTAGGATCGATAGCTTTGGCTGCGAAAGTTACTTTAGTTATTAAAGAATCATTTGCATCGGGCACTATGATTTTAACATCGTTGCCCGTACCAACGCTGCTGGCGTAAGATTCCGGAACATCTGCCTTAACCTTTAAAACATCAGCGTTTACAATACGTATCCCGGTAGTGCCAGGCTGTGCAACTTGGCCTAACTTTAGGTCCATTTGATCAATCGTGCCATTAATAGGCGAAACGATACGGTACATGCTTGCTTGCTCGCGTAATCCTGCAGCTTGTTTTTGGGCACTTTGCAAATTAGTTTGTGCCTGTAAAAACTGCACTTCGGTACCAATCTTTTGGTCCCAAAGGTTTTTCTGACGCTGGTATAACGTGTTTAAAAGGGAAATCTGAGCTTGTGCCTGTGCAATACTTTGTTTTAAAACGCTATTGTCTAATTGTACCAACACTTGTCCTTTTGAAACATGCTGGCCTGCTTTTGCATTAATAGCCAAAATAGTTCCTGGTGCCTGTGGGTAAGCAGTAACATTTTCCTGTGCATCAATTTTACCTTGTATTTGCACATAGTTGGTAAACTTGCTGGCCTTAACTTCAACCGTACCAACATCTGCTGATTTCGAAGAATCGGAACCACCGGTTTCTGCTTTTAGTTTAGTGATTTTTGAATTTAATTCTGCCTGTTGCTTTTGAAGGTCGGCCAGTTCAGTTTTTTTATCCTTGGGTTTATTAGAACATGCCGCTAAAAACAGCATCACCGATAGATATAATATTTTTTTCATTTTGATTGTTTATGGTGATAAGTAGGTTTTTTATTTAATTCTGCCGTATGCCCTGTCTAAATCTACTTTACTTACTAAAGCATCATAAAGGCCCTGTATATATTGGTTATCTGCATTTTCCAGATCTGTTTGAGCCTGTGTAACTTCTATGCTTGAGCCTACGCCTTGTTGGTATTTTATTTTAGAAACCCTAAGTACTTCTCGGGCAAGCTCTTGGCTTTTCTTTTGATTATTTAGCGTTTGCAAGCCGTTAGTGTAGTTAACGCTGGCTTGATTTGCTTGTAAGTTTAAAGAGTTTTTAAGATTAATTAAATCATTTTGAGATTTTTGGTAAGTTATTTTGGCCTGTTTAATTTGATAAAATCGTTGAAATCCATTAAATATAGGCACATTTAAAGTAAGGCCAATATAACTTGATGGAAAATAAGAATTATATAACTGTCCTAATGAATTATTTTGATACGCTGATGCAATGCTTCCGTTTGCAGTTAAGGATGGAAAATACTGTGAAATCCTGTTTTTAATATCTAAAGCATATAAATTGTTTTGCGTTTCCTGTAGCCCGTATTCAATCCGGTTACGATAAAAAGTGGTATCTGTTGTATAAGCAGTAACATTATTATCAATATTGGTATCTGCTAACTTATCCGCTAAAGTTAGGTTGTATTCAATTGGCATCCCCATCTGGAATTTCAACAATTGGTAGTTTAATGCCAATAAACGAAGTGTGTTCTCACGCGTAGTAACCAAATTATTGTACTGAACGGTAATGCGGTCAACATCTATCTTCTCTACAAATCCTTGTTTGTTTTGGGCTATAGTTTGGTCGAGTTGTTGTTTAAGCTGACTGATGTTTGCATCCAGGAGTCTAATTTGCTCGTTACTAACTAATACTTGGTAATACGCTTTGGTCACATTTACATTAATATCAATTCTTGAACGCGTATAATTGCGGTTAGATAGTTCTTTATAAGTTTTAGCTGCTTTTAGCCCAATAAAATAACTACCACTAAATAAAATCTGGCTGGCATTAAGGGCTAAGTTAGAATTATAGTTCACACCAAACTTTACAGGTATAAAAGTGCCTGGTTGGTTAAAAAACTCTCCCGGTAAAAGTGTAGTTGGTAATTTTAAATAATCTGTAAAAGTTGCCTGTCCGCTAATTTGGGGCAAACCAGTACCAATCGTTTCTTTTACCCTATATTCTGCACTTTTAATATCCAAATTGGCATTAACAACTGTGTTCTGATGCTCGTAGGCATATTTAACACAATCTGCTATGCTAAAATTAAAAGTTTGATTTGCAGGTAAGGCTTGAGAAAATGCTTTAAGGCCGACTAAAAAAAGAAGCAATATTGTAGTTATTTTTTTCATTTAAAAGGTGATAGGGTCCGAGGTTTGTTGCGTTATTGGTTGTAGTAGTTTTTTATATATAAATTATTAGTTAATCTAATATAAGGTTTAAAGCGATTAATCGCTCATTATATTTTTATGCTGGTCAAGCAATTCGTGGCCCTTTAAAGTACATATTCCATAATTGAAATGCTCCAGTAATTGGTATTGTACCTTCCAGGGACTAAATTGTGCAACCGGAAAAATAGAAGTGTTAAAGCCCATTTCTACTTGGTTAACACGCATTTTAGCTAAAATTTTAACATCCACATCCGGGCGGATAAAGCCTTGTTGTATGCCTTTGGTTAAAAGTTGCTCCAACGTTTTTATTAAAACATCCGATTTGAAATTTTGAAACTCTTTCCAGGCATCAGGATGAAATTTCTGCATGTCATGGACCACAATTGGATTAATCCTTGAAAAAATATCTTCCGAACATTTCATCATATTAATCATCTCCTCCACCACATTTAATGAACTTTCTATAATCGATTTAATCTGGCACTCATCTTCTTTTAGTTTTTTCTTTACCAAAGCAATCACCAATTGGTTTTTATCGCTAAAAGAGTGGTAGATCGTTTTTTTCGACATGCCTAAATGTTTGGCAATATCATCCATGGTAACACTCTTAATGCCAGATTGCAAAAACAGTTCTTCACCTCCTTGTATTATTCTTTCTGTTTGGCCAACTGACATGATTGGCTAAAACTACGGAAACATTTTTTATTCCCATAGTTTCCTTTGGAAATATTTTATTACTGACAATTTAATGATATAGTTTTATCAGTAGAATTAACTGAAACGGAAATATCAGCTTTGACAGTTTTAATAAAATATTGTTACAGCGTTTTCAAGCCGTTCATCAGGATTTGGAGCAACAACTTTTTTTGGGTATAAATTGCTTCATACTGTTCGGCGTCCGGGAAGATTATTGATTTTTGTGTATTGAAGGAGGAATTTTGTACGCTGTCCAAAGCTTTAAAAATTAGTTCTATTATTTCCTTTAGATCGTGCGTTTCCGCAAAAGCCTCGCTTACCTGTTTTCGGTACAAAGCAGTCAGTAAATTTACTTCGGTTTGATGGATTTCGCGGATGATGTTCCATATCAAATCCGGGATATTTTGCTGGTTTAGGCGGAAGTAATCAAAAAAATTATAATGAGAAGAAACCGTGCGATGGATGCGTTGCAGGAGAAAATAGAATGCTTCGTTTATAGTGCAATTTTGGTCGACTTTATGTTGCAAAGCCATTAAATATTCGCCCGAAAGTTTACGGATTACCCCAACGTAAAGCTCACTTTTGTCCGGGAAGTAATAATACAACAATGCTTTCGACATCGACAAATCAGCAGCCAGATCATTCATAGTTGTTTTAGAATAACCTTGCTGCGAAAACCGCTTATATGCAGCATCTAAAATCTGGTTCCGCTTGATTTCCTGCGGATTGGTAACGTTATCCATGCAAATATTTTAAACGATAAAACTCCTTTGGCAGTTGCCAAAAGAGCGCAAAATTAGCATACTGTTTTTATCGGCTAAAAGTTGGTGTTAATATTCCAACAATACGTGCGGACGATAAGTATCGGTTTTAACTTCCGCTTTCAATTCATGCAAAATATTGTACAAGCCGAAATTGGTTCGGTTAACATAAATAAAATGTTTTACGCCGCGCGCTTGTTTAAATTCTGGCATACGTGCAATTTTTTCGCCGAAGGAATATAAGCGGTCAAAAAATTCGGGCGGACTGAAATCGAAACTGTCCGTCATATAAGGTTTGGCAAATAGGCCGATCATTTCTTTGTACGCTTGATAATAAAACTCAATTTGCTGCGGATTGTCTTTCGGCAAAATCATTTCTAATTGTCGGAAAGCTTTGATTGTTTCTTCCCGGTTCTCCAGCAAATCGGATGAAGTAGTCGAGAAAAACGGATAATAAAAATCGTCCGGCATTTCTTTGATGCAACCAAAATCGATTACGCCCAATTTACCTTCCGGCGTAATCATAAAATTTCCCGGATGTGGATCGGCGTGAACGGCGCGCAACTCGTGCTGCTGGAAATTGTAAAAATCCCATAAAGCCTGTCCAATCAAATTCCGCTCTTCCTGCGAAGGATTGGTTTGCATGTATTCCTTTAAATGCTTGCCTTCCAGCCAACTCATCGTAATGATGCGTTTTTTAGAAAATTCCGGGTAATATGTTGGGAAAACAACATTTTTTAAACCGGCACAAGCTTGCGTAAACTCGATGGAACGGCGCACTTCCAGTTCGTAATCGGTTTCTTCCAGCAAACGTTCTTCCACTTCGTGCATGTAAATGTCCAGTTCCTTTTCACTCATGCCTAAAAGCCGAAAAGCAAAAGGTTTTACCAGCTTTAAATCCGAAGAAATAGAATCGCCAACGCCAGGATATTGTATTTTTACAGCCAACTTTTCACCATTCAGTTCTGCCTGATGAACCTGGCCAATTGAAGCCGCGTTATTAGATTTTAAGTTGAATTTTTCAAAAATCTGGTCCGGCGATTTCCCAAAATACTTCCGAAAAGTTTGCACAATCAGCGGACCCGAAAGCGGCGGCGCGTTATACTGTGATTGCGAAAATTTATCTACGTAAGCCGTTGGCAAAATATTTTTGTCCATGCTCAACATCTGCGCAACTTTCAACGCCGAACCTTTCAGTTCACTTAACGATTCATAAATATCTGCGGCATTATCCTCGTTCAACTCATCCTTGTTCATGTTTGGGTTGAATAGTTTTTTTGAATAATGCTTCACATAATTGCCGCCAATTTTAAAACCCGTTGTTACAAACTTAGCTGATCGTTGTACTTTAGATGTTGGTATGCTGTTTTGTTCTTTTCCTTGTTCGCTCATGCTGTTTTTAGCAGTATAAATTTATTGTTCAAAAAGTAAGAAAAAGGATCTGAGAGCGAAAATCTGACTGCCATAAATGCACGTTTTGTTTTCTGTCCTCCCTCAATCTTCACTCTTTTTCTTTTTGAGCTATTTGATTTTTCTTTGTTGATCTTCTTCCTTTTTTTGCAAAACGTCTTGCGGAAAGAGACTTTTTTTGTTCTTAAAGTATGCAAGCATTTGTTCCGAATTCATATCCTGAATTTCTAAACTTATTTGATCACGAATTTCCCGTAATTGCGCAACCATAGATTTATTTTCTTTCGTTTCAGTTTTCATATTCTAAGATTTCTCTTGGTGATCTTATTTCTAAAATTTTGTGTCCCAGTATTGAATTAACCGCGTTATATCCACGGATACGATTTACATTTACAATGTGTTTGAAATTCCAGCTAACCAAAATATCCGCATTGTTGAGCGTTGCCAACGCAATATGGTTACAGTCAGAAATACTGGTTTTGCCTACTACTTTTTCTCGGATGTATGCAAGAGCTAAATCGGTAGCATGAGTAGAATTTTCTACAATTTCAACAGATTCTTTAGGTAACTCAGCTAAGAGGTTTTTTACTTTTTCAGGAGCATTTTCCAGTTCTATACCAGTCAATTCTGAGTATAAAACCTTATACTTTCCTGCAATTATCTGATCAAACAACATCTTTGTCCAAACTTCAAACTCAGCATCAAAGTAACCACCGAAAACAGAAGTATCAAGATAAAGGCGCTCCATTAAAACTTCATCTTCTCCTTAAAGCCGCCGTTCTTCACCAAAAACTTGCCGTAATCCAGCAAATTATCAACCGGCGAACGTTGGAACAAATCGAAAGTAACATTCACACCTTTTTCTATCGCTTCATCAGTTTTTTCAAAACCTTTAGATTCATCGTTCACCCAAAAAATCAATACAAAACCAAACTGAATCCACAGTGCATCTTTATAACGGTTGGCTAAAAACTTGCGGTCAGCCAGTTCGCCGGTTTCGATACCGTCCTGCAAAATCTGCACACTAAAGTTTTCAAATTCTTCTTTCAAACCCGTCCAAATTTTTGGTGTACCCATGCCTTTTGCGGCGCGTTTGCTACTGAAAACGGCAAAGCTTCTTTTACCCTTTAATAGTTCGAAAAAGCTGTAGAAAAATGATAAAGCTTTTTCGCGCGAGGAATATTGCGGCCAAACTTCCTGCGTTTTAATTTCGGCAATGGTTTTTAAAGCTAAATCTGTCCAAATGCTTTGCTCCAAACCTTCAAATGAACCGAAATGCTGGTAAAATTCATCTTCGGAAAACTCGTGCTTTTTGGCAAAAATGTAAACGGATTTGGGTTGTTCGCCTTCAGTTAAAACATAATCAATATAATCGTTCTGAATTTTTTCTGTCGAAATCATAATTTTATCTGCTAAAAGAAGTATCTAATTATTGTATGAATTTACGTATAATTTCTGGTGCTAAAGCCGCTGTTACAAGCTTTGATGTTAGGCTGACAAATGTTGCTTCACAAAAAACAAACGGTAAAAGAAGCCTCACTTTTGCTTTACTTAACGTCCAACTCCTGCGGAAATTTTTCTGGTTTGGCATAACTTAAACGTGCCAGTTTTTTGGTGGTGTGATAACTATCCAATCCGGAAACAGTAACTGAACCTGCTTTTTCTAAATCCACAAAACCATCTTCGGCCACAAATCCTTCATCAACCTTAACCCATTTAATTTCGCCGATAATAATGCTGGTTTCGTTTTGACTTACTGGCAAAATTTCCTTCAGTTCCAAACCAATCGATAAAGAAGATTCTAAAATATACGGCGCTTTAAAAGCGTCAACATAAGCTTCGGTAAAACCACCATATTTAAACTCTGAATCACCGGAAGGATAGCGAGCGCTAACCTGATGCGCCTCTTTATAAAAATCGGCCAAAACATTATTCAACGTGTAAAAACCGGTTGTTTTGATGTTTTTTAAAGTATCGTGCTGCGGGCCGGGCGGACGCGCAACCATGCCAACCAACGGCGGATTTGCGCCCAAATGAAAAATCGAACTAAAAACAGAAAGATTGGTATTTCCGGCTTCATCAATTGTTCCAAGCAATTGCAAACTTTTAAATCCGCCCAAACTATTGATAAACATGGCACGATATTGCTTTTCCATCTGCATCAAAGCATCGTAATCGTAAATCATTTTTAGAGTGGTTTTAAGGACGACATGCCGCCATCGATATGGATAATTTGTCCGGTAATCCAGGAACTTTCTTCCGATAATAAAAACTTCGCGGCATTTGCCATATCGTCCGGCTGTCCGTATTTTCCTAACGGATGTCTTTTTGCAGATGCTTCCTGCTTTTCTTCCGTGTTTAATAAATGCTGCGCCAAAGGTGTGTTGGTAAGCGAAGGCGCAATCACATTTACGCGGATTTTATTCGATACAAATTCTGCCGCCAGCGAAACTGCCAGACTTTCTATTGCGCCTTTGGAAGCGGCAATACTGGTGTGATAACTCATTCCGGTTTGCGCAGCAACCGTGCTAAATAAAACTACGGAAGCGTTTTCGGCAGCTTTTAAAGCCCGCAGCGATTGCTGCACCAGCGTTACCGCGCCCAAAACATTCAGCGTAAAATCATTCAAAAAATCTTCGCGCTGCAAACGCTGAAAAGGTTTTAGGTTGATAGAGCCAACCGAATAAACCAAACCGTGAATTTTATCGGGCAATTGCGCCGCGAAGCTGTTATCACCAACGGTAAAATCATACGGAATATGCGTTACACCTTCCGGCAAATCTGTTCCTGCATTCCTGGAAATTACAAAAACTTTGCTTCCGGCTGCGACTAATTGTTTTACCAAAGCCAATCCAATGCCCGAACTTCCGCCGGCAACTACGATATTTTTCTGTTCAAAACCCATGCTTCTTTTATCCTCTTAAAATGTTTATGTTAGTGGTTAACATAACTTGTATTTCTTTGTTCTTTGGTATTGAAGTAGTTATGTCAGCCCGAGGTTAAATACATGTCCGAAACTAAAAAATACACCAAATCTAACCTGCCTTCTAAAATTTGTGTGCATTGCGGCCGGCCTTTCGAGTGGCGCAAAAAATGGGAGAAATGTTGGGAAGAAGTAAAATATTGCAGCGAACGTTGCCGAAGAGCCAAATAAGCCGAGAATCCGGTTACCGAAAATAACCATTTTATACTTAATTTGTACTGATATAATTATGAGTGGCAAAACGATTTTAGTTTGGTTTAGGAACGATTTACGTGTGCAAGACAACGAGGTTTTAACAGAAGCCGTAAACAAGGCCGATGCTGTTTTGCCGGTTTATTGTTTTGATCCGTTTTATTACCGCACTACTTCTTTTAGCACACAAAAAACCGGGAACTTTCGGGCGCGTTTTATCCGGGAATCTGTTGCGAATTTGCGGCAATCATTAAAAAATTTAGGCGGAGAATTGATTGTCCGGTTGGGTGATCCTGCAATGATTATTCCGGAACTGGCTGCACAATACCACGTTTCCGAAGTCTATCATCACCGCGAAGTAGCTTTTGAAGAAACCAACATTTCGGCCAAAGTAGAAGAAGTTTTGTGGAAACAGAAGCTCAATCTGAAGCATTTCATCGGCCACACATTATACAACAAAGAGGATCTGCCATTTCCAATCAAAGATATTCCGGATGCATTTGCTGTTTTCCGTAAAAAAGTAGAACGCGATAGTCAAGTTCGGCGTTGTGCAGTTTCTCCTACAAAAATAACCACGCCGGAGATTATAGACGCAGGCGAAATTCCAACTTTGGTTGAATTAGGTTTAACTGAACCTTTTGATGATGAGCGCGCCGTGATGCGTTTTACAGGCGGAGAAACGGAAGGTTTAAAGCGGTTAGATAACTTCGCCGGAGATGAAACCCAAGATAAAACATCAAAAACGGCTAACACCCGTTTAGGAGCTGATTTTGCCAACACCATGTCGGTTTGGTTATCCATGGGCTGCATTTCCCCGCGGCAAATTTATTGGCGCGTGCAGCAGTACGAAAAAACGCAGGCCAGTAATACGCTAACCCATGCCATTGTGCTGGAATTGCTTTGGCGTGATTATTATCGTTTTATGTTTAAAAAACATGGCAATCAGTTTTTTCAGAAAGAAGGTTTTAAAGGACAAGCACCGCCGGAAGCTGTCAACCAGGATGAATTGCTGGAAAAATGGAAAATCGGCAAAACGGGTGTGCCTTTTATTGATGCGGTAATGCGCGAAATTAATGCAACAGGTTATACCAGCATTCGTGGCCGATACAATGCAGCCAACTTTTTAGTCCGGGATTTACAGGTAAACTGGACTTGCGGTTCAGCTTATTTTGAAGAAAAACTAATTGATTACAGTCCGGCAACTAATTGGGGAAACTGGGCATCTATTGCCGGCGTAGGCAACGACCCGAAAGAAAACCGAAGCGTAAATGTAATTAAACAAGCCGGAGAAGTTGATCCAAAAGGGCAATATGTAAAACTTTGGGTGCCTAAATTGAGTGCTATTCCCGGAAAGCAAATTCAAACGCCGTTCTTTTTAACGCCCACAGAATTGGCTGTTTACGGTATCCAGTTAGGCGTTGATTATTCAAAGTTGATTATTGAACCTAAATGGCAGAAGTTGACGGATAAGAATGCTAGTATTTTTTGAAAAGCTGGTGGCTGTAAATGAGTTATTGGCAATTTTAGAACACCGAAACAATAAATACAATATGGCCTTTTAAACTATTTAACGGGCATTATTTTCAAAGGGACATTTGGCGGTTTATGGCCAGCAAGGTTTGCAATTTGCCTTGGCTATCTTATTCTATCTCCACTTCACCAAGCCTTTTCCGTTATGCACAACAAGGCACCAACAGACGTCACTCACAGAAATATAAGTAAATTAGCGAACAAAAATTTTTAAATTAAAGTGCAGCAACAAAGATTGTATA
>CAZZVO010000022.1:23729-24110 GCA_964657505.1 uncultured Mucilaginibacter sp. | reverse complement strand
GGATAGTTGCGCCAAAATCCATACTTTTTCCTTGTTCGCCCCAAAAAAGCAAGGGCAAACTACCCAAAGCAGCACCAGTTAATTGTGCCAAAACAAAGCCGACCATATTTTTAAATTGCATGTTATTGCGCAGCCAAAACGCCAAGCTAACCACCGGGTTAATGTGTGCGCCGCTAATTTTGCCAACTGGCGAAATGGTGATCAAGCAGCCGGTTGTGCCAAAAAGAAATCCGGTAATTGCCCTTCGAGTGGCTGCGTTTGGAATGAGCCGAATGATGGGCGAGCCTTTTCCATTTATAAAAATTACGACCGATAAGCCCACCAAAAGCAATAAAGCTGTGCCCACAAATTCGAATAAATAAGCTTTTAAAAATTTCTTTT
>CAZZVO010000022.1:0-23719 GCA_964657505.1 uncultured Mucilaginibacter sp. | reverse complement strand
GCTCCCACCATTTGTTGATGTAAGGCTTACCGTTGTAGGTGAAAGTTTCGCCGGGTTGCGGTATCAATAAGGGGATGTTTTTTTGCTGTGATAGTTCTAATACACGTTCAATCGGTTGCGTCCAGGGATGGAAAGCCAAGTTGAACAAACCCCAATGGATCGGCATCATCAAGTTGGCATTTAAAGCGAGAAAAGCATTCGAAGCATTGTCCGGTCCCATGTGTATATCTTTCCAAAGATCGTTGTAGGCACCAATCTCCAGCATCGCCACATCAAAAGGGCCGTACTTTTCGCCGATGGTTTTAAAAAGTGGGTGGATGCCAGAATCGGCACCAAAATAAACTTTATGTTTTGGTCCTTTAATAATGTACGAAGCCCAAAGCGTGGTGTCCCGGTTGCGTAAACCCCTGCCGGAAAAATGCCGTGCAGGCGCAGCAGCGATTTTAAAGCCAGGCCAAATTTCTTTTTCCTGCCACCAGTCAAACTCCGTAATTTGGTTTTTGCTGATGCCCCAACTTTGCAAGATTTTCCCCACGCCCAGAGAACAGAAAAACGGGATGCTTCTTTTACCGAGTGTTTTTACAGTTTCTTCGTCCAGATGGTCAAAATGATCGTGCGAGAGGACGATGCCGTCAATTGGAGGCAAATCATCCAGTGCAATCGGTGCGGGGAAAAATCTTGCAGGACCCAAAAATTGAAAAGGCGACGCACGTTTCACCCAAACCGGGTCGGTTAAAATCCGCTTTCCGTCGATTTCAATCAGCAAAGAAGAATGTCCGATTAACGTAAGGCGCAAAGTATTGTCCGGGAGGTTGTTTAAAAGTTCCAGGTCAGCAGGAAAGGGGCCTGGTAGAATACGAGGGTTTCGGTTGGGATGATCTTTGGTATATTCTGCCAAAACCTTAAGAATACCCGACGAAAAACCGGTTTTGGTAGGGATAGGGTTAACAAAAACTTTACCGTTAAAATTAGGCGAGTTGTACATGGTAGCTGCAACAGCAGGAGCGGGGTTTGGTTTGCCTCACCCCAACCCTCTCCAAAAGGAGAGGGAGCAGCTTCGCCAGTGTTTCAAGTCCCTCTCCATTGGAGAGGGATTTAGGGTGAGGCTTTAGTACAATACTTCAAACATTAACCCCATCAAAACATTCTAAAAAGATGACAGAAGCAATGGCTCAAACCCGGCAGCAGTACAAACCGGAAACGGTAAAAATCTTATTTATATCAGAAGCGGTACAGCCCGGAAAAGTATTCTTCTACAACAAAAATTCCAATGTTTTTAGGGCGATAAAAGAAGCATTCGCGAAGGTTTTTGGCGATTTTAAAAATGATGAAGAGTTTTTAAATTTCTTTCAATCAGCGGGATGTTATGTGGATTATTTGTGCCCGGATTTGATTAACGGCTTATTGCCCCAAGTTAGGCAGCAAGTAAGGACGGCCGGCATCAAACCATTAAGCGAGCGTTTGGCTTTGTTTCAACCTGGAGCTGTAATCACGGTGATAAAAGTTTTGGAAAAAGAAGTTTTGGAAGCTATAAGCTTGTCTGCAATTAATCCTGTTCCTTACACCAAGGCGATTGCTTTCCCGGCTCATAGTAAAACCAATGCGGATAAATGTGTGAGTGAATTGGTGGGGATTTTAAATGAGTTGCTGGAGTTAGGGGTTTTGAAGGATTAACCAACATTTACTTATTCAAATCATCGCCCAGTTGCTGTAGAAACTGGTCATCTATATCACCATTATGGGCAGACATAAATTTATTTAGCTTATCTGCATCAGCAGCAAATACTTCTTTTAGCGACTTCTTTTTAAGATAGAATTTTTGCGGCGTACCGCCTGACTTAACAACGTAATAAGTAGTTTCGTCTAAGAACTCATCGTAAGTAGTGCCGGTGGAAGTCATCCCGTTGGATACATAGTCTGCAGCTTTGAATCTGGTTAGCACTTGTTTATAAATTTTATATTTACTGCCTGATGCTAATATTTGTATAAAATGGTTTGTATTTATAGCAGGCACACTTTCAAAATTATAGGTCTTACCTTCATCAGTAAATAAATTGAACATCTTTATTTGACGTCCGTCAAATTGTTTTACGGTTTTACCATCTTCCGTATACAATAATGTACCGTCTATCTTGGCGTAATTGAACCTGTAATTGTTGTACTGCTTAATAGAATCGTCAGAAGAAGTTATAAAATAACCATGAACCCAGTTATCGAAAAGATAGCGGCTTCCATGTAACCCTTTTTCAGTGGCAATATATTGGCTGCCTTTGTTCCCGGTCATACCTTCGGTGCTAATGCTTTCTTTAAAAGCATCTGTGGAATAAGTAATAGGTGTGTTTGAACCACCCTCTTGCAAGGTAATTGTAACGTTTTGCGGGTCATCAATTTTTACTACGGTTTCTTTATAATTAGTAGCGGTTGCAATTAATTTAGAAGCAGGGTTAGCCACCAAGCTAAACGAACCGTTTTGGTTTGTAAAAGTAGCATGTTGGTTCACATCTTTTATAAAAGCAAAAGGTACAGGTTTACCATTTGTATCGTTAACAGTGCCGTTTATGTTGATGTTTTGAGCGATGGAAAAATTACCAAGTAGGGTAATTAAAAAGGTTAAAGTTAATTTTATCATAAATAAACAGAAGTTGGATAGTTTTTATTAGAGTACTGGTTTAAAACTAAATGATTCTATGTCATAATATTAATTTCTATTCAGTATTTAAAGTTGTTTTAGTATTAGTTATTAAAAAAGAGGCTACTTCAAATAGATTTGAAGTAGCCTCTCAACCATAATAGTTATTGTTAAAAATTATTTATAAAAACGGTCTTCCACTGTTCTTGCTCCTGAACCTCCAAGAACTTGATATTGAAAATCAAATAATTTCACAGCATCAGCATAAATATAACTTTTTGTAGGATCATATCCTGGTGCAATTATCTTAGGTGGAGTCGTTATAGAAATTCCACCTGCAGTAAAAATATTAGTAACATCATCTGCATTTATGATAACATTAAAATTCGAATACATTGGTACTCCACTAACAACTGTTCTTGTAAAAGTAACTTCGTACCTTTCTTTTGCAGTATAATAACTACTGAATGTTTCAAACTGTGTAGGACTAACCGGTGATAGAATTGCCGTATGCCCAACGAAATTACCCGAAGCAGGAGTTCTGGTGTAATCATAATTATATGTCCCTGCAAAATCGTTACCAATGATATGATAATAATGAATACCAAAATTTGCACTAATCGTTATACCACCAGCATTAACAACTTTAACTGGTAGCATGTAACTTACTGCTGGATCTAAAAGTGTTCTATCAATAATAACTGTTGTTAAAGTAGAGTTTTGACCTGCAGGTATGGTTACAGAAGTAATCGGTAACTTATAGGAAGCAGTTGGTATAGGCTGATAAACGATTGCAGGATTTGCAGCATTATAAGTAGTTATAACACTATTATCCACACCTATCGTAATGGTTGTAGGCGTGGAAGGCGGTGTAGCGGCAGTTACACCAACCGCAAAAGTTATGGTATCTAAACCGGCTTTTGTAACTGCATCTTTTGAAAAGTTGGCCAAGCCGCTCAAAGGTAGTTCTGCAACATTTGAGGTAACAGATTCGGGATCGAAATAACGCTTGTCTTTAAGGCAGGAGCTTAAAAATAGTACCGCGACAAAACTTATTGCTGTTATCCCTTTAAAATATTTTGTTTTCATTTTTTTCATTTTAAAATATTATTTAGCCCAGAATATTTTCGAAGTGAATATGTTTATTGTTCCTTGTGCTGCAACATTGCTAGCATTAGTAGAATATTCTACAATTGGGTAAGGAATACGTGTCACTTGATTCGGCGCATTGGCACCAGGATATATTGATGTAGGAATATCATCCGGATAACCAGTTCTGCGTAACTCGTTAAAAGCCTCGAATGCACCATAAAGATTTAAAGCGGCCCATTTTTGAACGATTATAGCTTTTACTTGTGTCTCTAAAGGCCCTGCGGATGGATAGGCAATATTAGCTTGGCTATAATAAGTTGCTGCTGCTGTTGCTGCTGCCGTAGGGTTAGGTGAAGCTG
The DNA here is from genome assembly GCA_964657505.1 of uncultured Mucilaginibacter sp. Taxonomy (GTDB): domain Bacteria; phylum Bacteroidota; class Bacteroidia; order Sphingobacteriales; family Sphingobacteriaceae; genus Mucilaginibacter_A. The sequence goes on along the minus strand of CAZZVO010000022.1, from coordinate 19,639 downwards.
GAGTACCACCTACTAAATCGTCTACGAATGATGCCGTGATTCCAGCGTTATAAAATGTTGCAGCATCGCCTGTAATGTACCCTCTGGCTGCGGCTTCGGCTTGTAAAAATAATGATTCTGCAGATGAAAGTACATTCGCATTCTGGGCAAAAGTTTTCAAAACACCAGGCCCATATTTACTTACGCTCAGATTTGCTCTTGCGCCAGTACCTATGATTGCACTTGGCGGAGAAAAAGAACCAAGAGGTGTAGAAACGATACCATAATATGGTTTTCCGGCTAATGAATCTACACTAGCGTTTTGTAAACTGGATGTTACAAGTTTACTTACAGGAGTTGTTAAAAAAGATGTACTTGCGCTATAAATCTGTATAAGCCTTGGGTCATTATTTTTACCATAAAAATGTGCACCATAAGCATTTGCCTGATATGGGGCATTATTTCCAGAGGATGCTCCTGCCGCATTAACGCCATAAGCAATATTTGTAGGGCTTTGTTGTCCACCATTGGCATCCGAATTAAAGTATCCCGGGTTTACAGAACCAGAGTTTGTGGCATCGATATAGCCTAATGATTGCGTAGCAGCTACTGCCGCCTTTAAGGCTGCAGTTTTTGCAGATATATTTGTTTGACGCAAGGCGATGCGAAGTTTCAAAGTGTTAGCAAATTTCATCCAATTGGTCATATTGCCTTTGTACATGATATCCCCATTACCAGGCATCGTTGCGCTGGTGCCTCCTTGTATCAATTTAATTGCAGCATCTAATTGTACGATTAAATCATCATAAATCGCCGAGCCGTTATCATAAGCCGGAGCTAAATTTGAAGTGCCCTTCAATGCTTGGGTGTAGGGTACGTTATTATAATTATCAACCAATGCTTCATAGTCAAATACTGTCATAATTTTGGCAATGGCGTTATAATTAGCACCTCCATTTGCAGTTACTAAAGCATTGTAATTCGATATATTTAAGTATAAAGGCGTTAATACATTATATGTTGAAGTTGTAATTACGTATTGTAATAATGCAGTGTTAGCCTGATAGCCAGTACTCCATGTTAGATAACCTACCCAACCGGCGTACATAGTATAATAGCCATAACTTGAATTAGAAATTCCACTATTTACTATTCCTGCAGTTTGTTTTAAGGCTGCAGCTAACAAAAGCTCAGGTGACGCTACAGAAGGTGTATTTGGATTATTTTCCAGGCTTAAAAAGTCTTTCTTACAACTGCTTCCTGCAATTAATAATGTAAGAAAGATAAATAATATATATTTTTTCATTAGTTTTTCTGTTAAAAAGTTACATTTAGGTTAGCTCCAAACAAACGAGTTGCAGGTAATTGATACGATGAGTAACCAATATCATTGCCTGATGAACTATTAAATTCCGGATCAATGAAAGTATTTGATTTAGGTCTCCACATAAACAGATTCCTTCCAATTAGAGAAAAAGAGACCCTTTGTATAAATTTAGTTTTTTTGATAAACTGAGTAAGGTCAAAGTTAAGGTCTGCCTCTCTCAACTTCCAAAACGCGGCATTGACAACATAAGTGCTGTTTGCGCTATAATAAGCACCGGCATCAAAGAAGTTAATATCGCCATCAGAGGTCGTTGTGCTGGTATTGGTTACATAAACAGGATTTGCTGCTGTGCCAGTATTGATTACAGAATTTGGAAATACAAAACGTTGACGCCCACTAGAGGCCGACAGGGCAGAAACCCCAGCAGCAGTAGCTGTTTGCAAACCACCAGCATAGACCACATTTCCGGTTCTAAACTCGCTGGTTATAGCAAGAGAAATGAATTTGTAGCTGAGTGTTTGTGTTAGGCCCAATAAATATTTAGGGGTTGTACGGCCTAAATTTGTCAGATTGCTAACAAGCGACGGGTTACCTGTAACAGCACTAACAATTGGATGGCCTTGCGGATCCCTCGCTATATCGGTCCCTTGGAAAACAGGAAACGGCTGTCCAACTACAGCGTAAGTTCCACCTCCAAGAGCAATTTGTGGCAAACCGTTTATCAAAGAAATTACTTTAGAATTTTGAACGGTGTAATTTCCAGCTAAATTTAATCCAAATCCGTTATCTCTTTTCGTTAATACGTCAATACTAAGTTTTGTTTCCAAACCAGTATTTTCTACTTCACCAATGTTTACAAAAGATTGAGTATAACCAGTTGTTGGCGACGTTGTGATTGGTATAGTTTGATTTGTTGTATTGCTTTTATAATAAGTAACGCTTCCATTTACTTTACTATCAAATAAACCAAAATCGCCGCCTACCTCAAATTCTTTAGTAAACTCAGGTTTTAATAATGGGTTGTTTAATGTTGTATTTAAACTTAAACCACCCACATTTCCGTACGGAAATCCAGTTGTAACTGCGAATGTTGGGTTAATGCTATAGGGAGCAACATTGACATCACCTACTTTGCTATAAGTTGACCTGATTTTAAGATAAGTTAAATATTTATTGTCTTTTAATTCGGGAATAGCTTGAGTTAGAATGATTGAACCTTTTACCGAAGGGTAGTAAAACGATCTGTTTGCTGCAGACAATCTTGAATCTTTATCATTTCGGTCAGAAGCCTCCAAAAATGCGTAATCTTTATACCCAATAGTTAAATCTCCAAAAAAAGCAATTTGCCTTATGTAACCTTGTGATTGGTTTGTTGTTGGAACACCTAATATAGAAGTAATGTTGTAAAAATCTTTGATTAATAGTTGAGTGCTGCTGTTAGAAATTTGGTTATAACTTTCTTCCCAAATTGAGCTACCAAGTAGCAGATTTACTTTAAAATCATTAAAGAATGTGTTGTGGAAATTTAAAAACGCATCTTGTGTAATCCTCGAAAAACCTTGCGGGCCAGCACCAACATTGTTCAATGTACTGATACTTCCATCGCCGTATTGTGTAATGTTTTGAACTTGTCCGGGTACAGTGCCAGGCGTGTTTGCAGCACCACCCAAAAGACCAGCAGCAGTATTTTGAGTAGCTAGATAATCTGAGTGTGCATAAGCACTAAAATCAACCTGCTGACGAGTTTGTTGTTGTACGGCTGTGCCAAAGTTGCTTGCAATACGATAAGTAGCATCAAACCATTTAGTAGGAGTTAATTTCCCAGTGAAGCTGCCGTTAAAATTATCTTGTTGTGTGTTGATGCGAGAATTTTGAAGTGTCCAGTACGGGTTTATCCCATAAGAGTTAAACCAGCTATTTACATCAGCAAAAGTTGCATTAATGTTTTTATAACTGGTTATTGGCACCCAAGATGGAGTATTTAATAAAGACGCTAACAAGGTTGAACCGTTATACCCGTTTCCGTATGTGCTTGTATTAGCACGCGAATAACTGGCTGTAAAATCTGCTCTAAATATTCCGTATGTTTTAGCAGCAGATAATCGGGCTACCGTTCTTTCATACTTATCTTGGGGTACTGTACTTGTCCTTGATAAATGATTTGCAGACAAGTTAAAACTGTTGTTTGCATCACCTGAAGCATATGAAACATTATTCTGGTCAGAGAACCCAGTTTGAAAAAATGCCTTGCGAGGATCAGTACTTTGAGTAGAATAAGGCAACAACTGTACTGGGCCAGTAGCGGAGTTTGCTGGCAAGCCTAACTGCTGCAATGATCCATTATAGCGCGGTCCGTATGATTGATTTTCATAAGGAACTTCTTTAGTGATCAGACCAGTATAAGGATCTATAAATCCGTTATATATATCTTTTGGGTCTGTGTTATATCCTCCTTCACCGCCGTAACCTCCAAAACTTGTTTGCAATGAAGGGAAATAAGATATTTTTTCAGCCAAAAAAGAATTGGAATACGATATTTGCGGTGCACCAGTTGAAGACCCTCGTTTTGTAGTAATGTTTAATGCACCGTTTGAAGCTTCGGAACCATACAAAGATGCGGCACCTGCTCCATTCAACACATCGACTGATTCGATGTCATCCGGATTGATTGTGTTGACATCATTTGGAGAGATTGGAACACCGTTTAATAACACTAAAGCGTAATTATTTCCAAAAATATGTCTGTTTCCCCTTAAAGTGAACCTGGTGTCTGGATTAATACCATTATCAAGAGTGGTAATGATCAATCCCGGAGCTTTAGCAGTTAACCCATTTGTAAAGTTTGTAGGAGAAGATTCCGTTAATTGTTTGCTGGTAATATTTGTTGCAGCGTATCCAAGTTCTTTTGCTTGTCGTTTAATGCCGAGTGCACTGGAAACTACAACTTCACCTAACTGGTTGCTGGTACTGGTTAAAACAACGGTAAGGTTTGAGTTATTACCAACCGTTGTTGTTTGTGTACCATACCCGATAAAAGTAAATACCAAAGTACTTTTACCGGATGGGGCGCTAATGGTAAATTTCCCATTAACACCAGTTATTGTTCCAATTGTTGTCCCTTGCACCCGTACACTTACACCTGGAAGCGGCAGGCCGTCCTCCTTGGCTGTAACTGTACCCGTTACCGTACGGTTTTGTGCAAACACTTGCGAAGCAAATAAAAGCAGGAAAACCATACATACATGTAGAAGTTTTTTCATGTTTTTTAAATTGTTAGATGAGTTAAATGTTAATTTTAGTTAAAGTTAGCAAGTAAAACTGGAAATATTAAATATTATTGCCATTAATTTAATAAAATCATAACAAGGGCTTGTTTTTTCTAAAAATGTTAACAGTATAAGCGCAAATTTATGTGCATGCTTCTTTTATAGCTCTAAATGTTGCAAAAAGTTATCCTGTAAAACTTTATACTTCAAAAAAGGGTCTTTCTGTATTTGTAGACAAGAAAATTAGTTCCAAAAATATCTTTAGTTCTATTTCAAGTGTCCTGCAAATCCGCTTTCTGCCAATCGTCCATCTTGTTCAATGCCAATACGTTTACACCTGTTTCGTCCCGGGTAAAAGCGGATATAAATTTAGCGCCCCAAACCAATTCTTCATCTGTGTAGGAAGTACGGGAATGGACGGTTTGCGAAAAACTATCGTCAAAAGCTTTCAGCATCACAATAAATTCAGCTTCTCCATTTTTTAAAAATTCGGCATCCATGGTTTTTAGCGGACTATCTTCTGTAATGGGATGCACAACCGTCCAGCTTAACGTAAGCAAGCTAATTTTACTGCGCTCCAATTGCAGCGGCACAAACTGTCTGGAAGCTTTGCCATCAATAACGGAATTATAAGTCATCATCACGCTCACTTCTAATTCTATTAGTTGATTGCTGCGGAGATTGGCCAGCCGGAACATCAAGCCGTTGATATCGTGATAAGGCGCAACAATAATATTTTTACTGTAGCGGATTTTCGCTGATGGCCGCGAAAAACGCCCGTAAAGCAAACCGGTTGCCAAAGCAAAACTAAGCAAGCCAAACAAAGATTCTAACGCGGCAACAGAGCTGGTGGTAAGGCCGGAAGGACTGATATGCCCATAGCCAACCGTAGAAATGGTTTGTGCCGAAAAGAAAAAAGCATCCATAAAATGATGAAAGCCAGAACTGTTCACATTTACGCCTTGCAGGTTTTCGATACCGACGGATAAGTAAACCAGCGCAAAAACAACATTTATCAGCAGGTAAAAAGATAAAACCATCAGGTTAAACGAACTCCACGACATCGTGATCAAAGCATTGTACATATCTGCCGTGCGGAAAAAAGGCGTCCCGATGCGGCGGATGTTTGATGTTCCGTCGCGGTTAATAACCCGTTGGTTTTGTACAACCGGTTGTAAACCTAAGCCCAGGTCATCCTGTATTTTTTGGTAATTTTTCATCATACTTCTTTTATCGCCTAAAAATTAGTTTAGAAAGCCCTCGCAGACTCGAACCTCTCAACGTCATGCCTCTCAACCTCAAACCTCCCACCTCAAACCTTTTTAATTTATAAATTGTCCAATTGCTCTAACCTTTTATATTTTTGCCTAAAGCGTAATAAAATCTGATCTGCGCGATTGCCTAAATATATGGCAAGAAAGACCACACATGAAAGCCATATTAAACCATTTATTCGAAAACCGGAGTTTTACCAAAGAGGAATCTAAAAATATCCTGATCAATATCGCCCAGGGCCAATATAATCCGTCGCAAATGGCAGCTTTTATCACGGCTTATAATATGCGCAGCAGCACGGTGGACGAGATGGAAGGTTTCCGCGATGCCATGTTGGAATTGTGTTTGCCAATTGATCTGGAAGTAGAAAACCTGATTGATTTATGCGGCACCGGCGGCGATGGCAAAGACACTTTTAATATCTCAACTTTGGCTTCTTTTGTGGTTGCCGGTGCCGGTTATCCGGTGGCCAAACATGGCAATTATGGCGTTTCTTCGGGTTCCGGTTCTTCTAACGTGATGGAATATTTGGGCTATCGTTTCACAAACGAAATTAATGCCCTTAAAAGAAGCATCAGCACCGCCGGGATTTGTTTTTTACACGCGCCGTTGTTTAATCCAGCCATGAAAATTATTGCGCCCATCCGCAAAGAACTCGCCGTAAAAACTTTTTTTAATATGTTGGGGCCGATGGTAAATCCGGCAAAACCAAAAAACCAGATGGTGGGCGTTTTTAGCTTGGAACTTGCGCGGGTTTACGCTTATTTATACCAAAAAACGGATAAAAATTATACCATTGTTCATGCTTTGGATGGTTATGATGAGATCTCGCTGACTTGCGATTTCAAAACTTTTTCCAATGCCGGCGAGCAGATTTATAAAATCAGCGACCTCGGTTTTCAAAAGCTCAAGCCAGAACAAATTAGCAGTGGCCATACCATACCAGAAGCGGCGGCTGTTTTTACCGCTGTTTTAAATAACGAAGCTACCCAAGCGCAAACCAATGTGGTACTTTGCAATGCGGCGATGGCGATCAAAACTATCAACCCTGAAAAATCATTTGCCGATTGTTTTGAGGAAGCAAACGTATCTTTGCAAAACAAAAAAGCGTTGAACAGTTTTAAACTGTTGTTGCAAAATTAAAAACCAATGAAAATTAAAGTTTGCGGATTGAAGTTTCCTGAAAACGTGCGGGCAGTTGCCGCTTTGCAGCCGGATTATGTGGGCTTTATTTTTTATCCGCATTCGCCGCGTTTTGTGGGCTATGAGCCAAACGAAGAATTAACCAGGCTTCGTTTACCGGCAAAAAAAGTGGGTGTTTTTGTGGATAAAGATTTTAGTACGATTAAAAGTATTATCCAAATATATCAGCTTGATGCCGTGCAATTACACGGGAATGAGTTGCCGGAAATGTGTGCTGCATTGCAAAAACAGGTAGAAGTTTTTAAAGCCTTTGGCGTGGATGGAGCGTTTGATTTCGGTTTGCTTAAACCTTACGAAAATGTAGTCGATTATTTTTTGTTCGATACTAAAACTACGGCGCATGGCGGTTCCGGAGAAGCGTTTGACTGGCAGGTTTTGCAAAAATATCAGCTTAAAACACCATTCTTTTTAAGCGGCGGTTTAAGCAATCAAAACCTGGAAGAAGTTTTAAAGTTAAAACATCCTGCTTTTTACGGATTGGATTTGAACAGCAGATTTGAAGATGAACCCGGGTTAAAAAATATTGAAAAACTAAAGGAAGCTTTCGACTTGATTAAAGCGCACAACCAATCGCTTTCTTCCAAATAAAACCTTAAAAAAGATGAAATACGGTGTTGATGAACAAGGTTATTACGGCGATTTCGGCGGCGCATACATTCCCGAAATGCTTTACCCAAATATTGAAGAGTTAAGGCAGCAATATCGTGAAATTACAACCGATGCTGCTTTTATCGGTGAATTTAACCAATTGATGCGCGATTATGTTGGCCGGCCTTCGCCTTTGTATTTTGCCAAACGTACTTCGGATTTGTACGGCGCGAATATTTATTTTAAGCGGGAAGATTTAAACCATACAGGTTCACACAAAATCAATAACGCGATCGGTCAGATTTTACTTGCGCAACGTCTGGGCAAAACCAGGATTATTGCCGAAACCGGAGCTGGTCAGCACGGCGTAGCAACCGCAACCGTTTGTGCGCTAAAAAACATTGAATGCGTGGTTTACATGGGCGAAGTTGATATCGAAAGACAAGCACCAAATGTAGCACGGATGAAAATGTTGGGCGCAACCGTTATCCCGGCAACTTCGGGTAGTAAAACGTTAAAAGATGCGACCAACGAAGCGATGCGCGACTGGATCAACAACCCGGAGGATACGCATTATATCATCGGTTCTGTAGTTGGGCCGTTTCCGTATCCCGAAATGGTTGCGCGTTTTCAATCCATCATCTCTGCAGAAACCCGCAAACAATTATTAGAACAAACCGGAAGCGAATTGCCGGATTACGCCGTAGCTTGTGTTGGCGGCGGCAGCAACGCGATGGGCATGTTTTATCATTTTTTGGATGAAGAAAGTGTGAAATTGATTGCTGTAGAAGCTGCCGGAAGAGGTGTGGATTCGGGTGAATCTGCCGCCACAACTTTTTTAGGACGTGAAGGCGTTTTGCATGGTAGCCGCACGATTTTAATGCAAACAAACGACGGACAAGTTGTTGAGCCATATTCCATTTCTGCAGGTTTGGATTATCCTGGAATTGGGCCGCAGCACGCGCATCTATACAAAATAAAACGTGCCGAATATGTAAGTATTACAGATGATGAAGCGATGGAAGCAGGACTGGAATGTTCGCGTTTGGAAGGAATTATTCCGGCGATAGAAACCGCACATGCTTTGGCGCAATTGAAGAAAATGAGTTTTAAAGGTGATGAAACAGTGGTGGTTTGCCTTTCTGGCCGCGGCGATAAAGATTTAACAACTTACATTAACCATTTCGGGTTTTGATTGTCATGCCGAACTCGTTTCGGCATCCCATCAGAAAAATAGAAACCTGGCAGGAGGGATCCTGAAACAAGTTCAGGATGACAAAGCGTTTAGCAACTCGTCTTAACAAATCAATTTAAAATTGGATGCTGTTTTTATGCCTATAAAAACAGCATCGAACCAATCGTATCATCAACCCCAATTTTTATGAACAGGCTGAATCAGCTTTTCTCCACCAAAAAAGAAAACCTTTTATCGATCTATTATACGGCTGGTTTCCCCGAATTAAATTCGACGGTTGATATTGCAGAAGCATTGGAAAAAGCTGGCGCAGATTTTTTAGAGATCGGTTTCCCATATTCGGATCCGTTGGCTGATGGGCCGACGATCCAGCACAGTTCGCAAACCGCTTTGGAAAACGGGATGAATTTGAACGTGTTGTTTGAACAGCTAAAATCTCTGCGCCAACGCGTTACCATTCCTATTTTGCTGATGGGTTATTTTAACCCGATGCTACAATACGGCATCGAAAAATTTTGTAAAAAAGCGGTTGAAGTTGGTGTAGATGGCGTGATTATCCCGGATTTGCCAATGTATGAATATGAAAATTTGTACAAAAAGTATTTTCTGGAGCACAACCTCAGCAATATTTTTCTGGTGACGCCAACCACATCCGAAGAAAGAATCCGAAAAGTAGATGCGCTGAGCCAAAGTTTCATCTACCTGCTTTCCTCTTCGTCAATCACCGGAAAAAACCTGGAAGTTTCGGATACGGTAGAACGTTATTTTGAGCGGATCAAACAAATGGAATTGAAAAACCCAACCGTGATCGGTTTCGGCATTTCTGGCCATTCGGCATTTGCAAAAGCTTGTGCTTACGCTAACGGTGCCATTGTGGGAAGTGCTTTTGTGAAAATGCTAACTACAGAAAAAGATTATCTCGTTCAGATACCGGATTTCATTAGTCAGATTAAAAACGGTCATCCGATAAATGTTTAAGCTTGGTTCAGTGAACCAAATGCTTCTTTTAGCATGCTATTTCTAATGCGATAAAAACAGCATCGTTATTTAAGTTTTAAATCCTTTTTCAGATCAAAATTAAGTTGGATTGATACTTGCAATTTAAAGTTTATAACCTTTAAAAATCAAGCTCATGAATTCAACAATTTCAACCAAAATTATCAACCAAACTATCCAGTATTTACCAAATGGCCAACAGGTTTCTTTAACCTTTAATTATGCTGCTAACCTTAAAATTGGTGATGTAATCAACGTAACTGCACCTCGGGAAGTGATGCAACTATTTGATCCTCAGCATAAAGAAGGTTCGCATATGTTTGAAGTAGACATTTGGGACGACCGTATTAAACTACATTGCGATTTGATAGAAGAACTTAAAATCTACACAAAAGCAGGTGCTGTATTTGCTTTTAAGATTAAGGAAGTTGAGCTTTTTGCAAACCGTTTTTCGTCTGTTAGCAAAGCCGAGTTATATAATTAATTCCACAATTGGAGAGATTATTCCCCGGTTTAAAAAAACAAATATGAACACTGAAAGGCGGCTTAAATTTTCTTCTTCCCAAACAATCTGCTAAATTAACCGTGTTAACAACATCACCTAAACAAACCGAAACATGGAAATAGAGCCGGAAAATACGGAACAGGAAAAAAAGCCTGCAGCAGATCAGCAAGGACAAGATAATGAAGAACTTGCAAAAGAAATCCCAACGGTTACACCAGATGACGATAACCTGGAAGCCGGGCCAAAAGATGAAGATACTGGCAAATAAAAACAATTAAAAGGTGCAGCAAATATTTATCTGCACCTTTTTATTTTGTCAGGATTTTGCATTTTCTAAGTATTCAAAATTTGCAAAATCTGTTTTGCGGCCAAGCAGTTTAAAGTTTTCGGCCACTATTTCCGTCGTAAATTTCTTGATGCCCTCTTTGGATTCGAAAGAGCGGGTTTTTAGTTTTCCTTCAATATAAACCAATTTCCCTTTGGCTAACATTTGCTGGGCAACATCGGCCAAACCTCTCCACAAAACAATGTTGTGCCACTCGGTTAGCTCTGCCCTTTTTCCATCTTTCAACATAATTTCGGAGGTTGCTAAAGGAAAACTGGCTACCGCAACCCCATCTTCCAGGTGCCGATATTCAGGGTCTTTTCCTAAATGCCCTACTAAAATAACTTTGTTCACTCCAGACATGGCTTTTTCAATTAAAATTAGTTCAGTAAAAACGTTACGATAACGTTGTTTAGGTTCGATACTACAAGGTAGGGTTTAATATGTTCTGCAACTATTAAAATTGTATTTATAATTAAAATAAGATTTTAAAAGTTTTAAGAACAGGCAAGAGATAATTACAATGCTTCTTTTATCGCCTAAAAACTGTTGTTTACGTTACCTAAAAAGAAATTATAGTGCTAAAAGAAGCATCGTAATTTTTGAGGTTTAGGGTTGAAACACTTTGATATTGTCTCCATAAAAATGGTCTTTCAAAAAGGGTTTTCCTTAAAAAAGTAAAAAAAATAGTTTTTTGGCGGGAAATCCTTGCACAAAACATATATTCGTCTGTCAGGTAATAATTTAACCCTTCCTATAATTGCAATGAAGCAAACTGAGACAGACCAGCGGGGCTTGTACGACCCGCAATTTGAGCACGACGCTTGCGGTACCGGATTTATCACGCAGATTAATGGCAATAAATCGCACAGCATTATCACCGATGCGCTCACCATGCTCGAAAATATGGAGCACAGAGGTGCCTGCGGATGCGACCCGGATTCGGGCGATGGTGCCGGTTTGTTGTTGCAAATCCCTCACGAGTTTTTGTTGGAAGAGTGCATTTTAGATGAAATATCTTTAAAAGAACCTGGCGAATATGGTATCGGCATGCTTTTTTTGCCGAAAGATTCGGGTATAAAAAAAGCATTCCGCAGCATTATCCAGCAGTGCTGCAATAAGTTAGGCTTGGTGATTTTAGGTTACCGCAAGGTTCCTGTTGATTCTTCCTGCATTGGCGAAACAGCACGCGCAGCCGAGCCGATTGTAGAGCAATTGTTTGTAGCCAGGCCAGCACATATCCACACTACGGAGAATTTTGAACGAAAATTATACGTACTGCGCAGGTTTATCACCAAAACCGTTAAGGAAACCATCAAAACCGGCGCAGACCATTTTTATTTCGCTTCGTTTTCCTGCAAAGTAATTGTGTATAAAGGGCAGTTAACCACTTATCAGGTTCGCCAATATTATACAGATTTGCGCGACGAGCGTGTTACTTCTGGTTTCGGGATGATCCATTCGCGGTTTTCCACCAATACTTTTCCTTCCTGGAAATTAGCTCAGCCTTTTCGTTTCCTCGCCCACAATGGCGAAATTAATACTTTAACCGGTAACTTAAACTGGTTCTATTCGGGCATCCGTTCTTATGTTTCGCCTTATTTTACGAAAGAGGAAATGGACATCCTTTTCCCGGTTATTGATGATAACCAATCAGATTCTGCGTGTTTAGATAACGTGGTGGAAGTGTTGATGCATTCTGGTCGTTCGCTGCCACACGTAATGATGATGCTGGTTCCGGAAGCTTGGGACGGCAACGAGCAAATGAACCCGTTAAAAAAAGCATTCTACGAATATCACGCCACTTTAATGCAGCCTTGGGACGGTCCGGCGGCCTTAAATTTCACCGACGGAAAAATTATTGGTGCTCTGCTGGACCGAAATGGTTTGCGGCCTTTGCGTTACGTTGTTACCGACGACGGCCGGGTAATTGTTGCTTCGGAAGCTGGTGTTTTGCCGTTGGATGAAAAATCAGTGGTTAAAAAAGGCCGTTTACAGCCCGGAAAAATGTTTTTGGTAGATACCACGCAGGGAAAAATCATCACCGATGATGAAATAAAAAAACAAATTACCGGTAGGCAGCCGTACGGCCAATGGCTGGAAAATTACAAGATTCGGCTGGATGAGTTGGCCGAACCGCGTGTTTCATTTACTAATTTATCAAAAGAGTCGGTTTTTAAATATCAGCAGGTTTTTGGTTACTCACGTGAGGATATCGAAACCATCATTAAACCCATGGCCAAAGACGGAAAAGAACCGATTGGCTCCATGGGAACGGATGTGCCGCTGGCCGTTTTATCAGACCGGCCTCAGCATATTTCCAGCTATTTTAAACAGTTTTTTGCACAGGTAACTAATCCGCCAATCGATCCGATCCGCGAAAGGTTGGTGATGAGTTTGGCTACTTTTATCGGCAACAATGGCAATTTGCTGGACGAAGATAAAATGCACTGCCATTGTGTTGAACATAAACAGCCAATTTTACATGATGATGAACTCGAAAAACTGAGAAGTATTGATACCGGCCTGTTTCATGCCAAAACGCTGCAAACTTATTTTAAAGCTGATGGCTTGCCGGGATCACTGGCAAATGGCTTGAACAGGCTTTGCCGTTATGCAGAAGATGCAGTGCAGGATGGTTTTGAAGTATTGATTTTATCAGATCGTGCATTGGATTCTGAACATGCGCCGATACCTTCTTTGCTCGCTGTTTCTGCCATCCACCATTACCTAATCAAAAAAGGTTTGCGCGGGGCAGTTGGTTTGGTAGTAGAGGCAGGCGATGTTTGGGAAGTACACCATTTTGCCTGTCTGTTGGCTTTTGGTGCAACGGCCATCAACCCATATTTAGCTTTGGCTACGATCCAAACGCTTTCCAAAGAAGGAAATATGGAAAGCACACTGGATATTCCTTCCCTATCAAAAAATTACATCAAAGCAGTTTGTGATGGTTTGCTGAAGATATTTTCTAAAATGGGGATTTCAACTTTGCAGTCTTATCACGGCTCGCAGGTTTTTGAAATTTTGGGGATTAATAAAACCGTGGTCGACCAGTATTTTACCGGTGGCATTACGCGTATCGGCGGTTTAAGTCTGGATGAGATTGCCCGCGAAACTTTATGTAAGCACAGTAACGGTTTCAGGACTTCTAAAAAAGAAAACCAGTTATTGCCCGAAGGCGGTATTTATCAATGGAAACGCCGCGGCGAAGCACATTTATTTAACCCGCAAACGGTGCATTTGCTGCAACATGCCACACGGACGAATGACTACGCGGTTTATAAAAACTACGCTAAACTGATCAACGAACAAACATCGAGCATGTACACCATTCGTGGTTTGCTGGATTTTGCCCATCACCGCGAATCAATTTCGATAGATGAAGTAGAACCGGCAGCAGGAATTATGAAACGGTTTGCCACTGGTGCGATGTCGTTCGGTTCCATTTCCCACGAAGCACACAGTACAATTGCGATTGCGATGAACCGAATCGGTGGAAAAAGTAATACCGGCGAAGGCGGTGAAGATGAAATCCGTTATGTGCCGATGGAAAATGGGGATTCCATGCGTTCATCTATCAAACAAATTGCATCAGCGCGTTTTGGTGTAACATCTAACTATTTAACAAACGCTGATGAACTGCAGATTAAAATGGCCCAAGGCGCAAAACCGGGAGAAGGCGGACAATTACCTGGACATAAAGTAGATGACTGGATTGCGAAAGTACGCCATGCAACGCCAGGAGTTGGGTTGATTTCGCCTCCGCCGCACCATGATATTTATTCGATTGAAGATTTGGCGCAGTTGATTTTTGACTTAAAAAATGCCAATCGTGCTGCCCGTATCAACGTAAAATTAGTTTCTAAAGCCGGTGTAGGGACGATTGCAGCAGGCGTTGCCAAAGCACACGCTGATGTGATTTTAATTGCCGGAAGTGATGGCGGAACTGGTGCTTCTCCAATCAGTTCGGTTAAACATGCTGGCTTGCCTTGGGAATTAGGTTTATCAGAAGCACATCAAACTTTAGTCCGTAATAAATTAAGAAGCCGCGTGGTTTTACAAACTGACGGGCAATTAAAAACCGGCAAAGATTTAGCAATTGCCGCTTTATTGGGTGCCGAAGAATGGGGCGTTGCAACCGCAGCTTTAGTTGCCGGAGGTTGCATCATGATGCGAAAATGCCATTTAAATACTTGTCCGGTTGGTGTAGCTACACAAGATCCGGATTTACGGAAACTGTTTAGCGGAAAACCGGAACACGTGGTTAACCTATTTCAGTTTTTGGCCGAAGAACTTCGGGAAATTATGGCTGAGCTGGGTTTCCGAACGATTAATGAGATGGTTGGCCGTGTCCAGTTTTTGAAAGTGCGCGAAAATATCACCCATTGGAAAGCAAAAACGATAGACTTATCTGCTTTGCTGCATCCGGTTAGCAATGCACGCGACATGACGTTGTATAACAGCGAAAAGCAAGACCACGGCATGGAAGAAATTATCGACTGGCAATTATTGGAGCAGGCTAAACCTGCGCTGGAAAATCAAATGCCGGTATATGCTTCTTTTACCATCAAAAATACCAACCGTACGGTTGGCACACTTTTATCCAACGAAATTTCAAAAATTTACGGATCTGCCGGTTTGCCTTCAGGTCTCATAAATTATAAATTTACCGGTTCTGCCGGACAAAGTTTCGGTGCTTTTGCTGCAAAAGGGCTTTCGTTTGAGCTGGAAGGCGAAGCAAATGATTATGTAGGAAAAGGGCTTTCGGGTGCGCAAATTGCAATTTATCCTGCTAAAAACAGTACGTTCATTGCAGAAGAAAATATCATTGTAGGCAATGTGGTACTTTACGGGGCAACTTCCGGCGAGATGTTTATCCGCGGACAAGCTGGCGAGCGATTTGCCGTCCGTAATTCGGGTGCAACCGCAGTTGTAGAAGGTGTAGGCGATCATGGTTGCGAATACATGACTGGCGGCCGCGCTTTGATCCTCGGCAAAACCGGGCGTAATTTTGCTGCCGGCATGAGCGGCGGCATTGCCTGGGTTTATGACGAGGCCAGTTCCTTCGCTGAAAACTGCAACCGAGAAATGGTTGACCTCGACCCAATTTCCACTTCTGATGAAGAAGAAATTATCAGCTTGTTGCGCAAACATGTGCAGTTGACGCACAGTAGCGTTGCGCAGGATTTACTGAACCATTGGCCAGCAGAATCCTTCAAATTCATCAAGGTATTCCCGAAAGAATATAAAAAAGTTTTACAACAAAAAGAGCCGATAACCATCTAACAAAAAATGGGAAAAGATACAGGTTTTAAAGAGTTTGGAAGGGAACTTCCGCCAAAAATAGCACCGCAGGAACGTGTGCATAATTATAAAGAATTTGTAGGCAATTATTCGGACGAAAAGCTGAACGAACAATCGGCCAGGTGCATGAACTGCGGCATTCCGTTTTGCCATTCCGGCTGTCCGCTTGGCAATATCATCCCCGAATTTAACGATGCAGTTTATAAAAAGAAATGGGAAGAAGCTTATCAAATCCTGTCTTCCACCAACAATTTCCCGGAATTTACCGGCCGTATTTGTCCGGCACCTTGCGAATCGGCTTGTGTTTTAGGAATCAATAAACCCGCTGTGGTGATTGAAGAAATCGAAAAACACATCATCGAAATTGCATATGCCAAAGGTTATGTAAAACCCACTGCGCCTTTAATCCGCTCCGGAAAAAAAGTAGCAGTGGTAGGTTCTGGTCCGGCAGGATTGGCAGCGGCAGCACAACTAAATAAAGCAGGGCATATGGTTACCGTTTTTGAGCGGGACGACCAGCCAGGCGGTCTGCTCCGTTATGGAATCCCGGATTTTAAAATGGAAAAAACAGTGATCGACCGCCGCCTGGAAGTGATGAAAGAAGACGGCATCGTTTTTAAATGCAACACCGAGGTTGGCAAAGATATTTCTGCGGATGAACTGGTGCGCAATTTCAACGCGGTAGTACTTTCTGGTGGATCAACAATTCCGCGCGACTTGCCAATCCCTGGCCGCGAATTAAAGGGCATCTATTTCGCCATGCAGTTTTTAAAGCAGCAAAACAAGCGCGTAAGCAATACTTCTTTTACCGATGAAAATATTACAGCAACCGGTCAGGATGTAATTGTAATTGGCGGCGGCGATACCGGTTCTGATTGTGTGGGAACTTCTAACCGCCAGGGCGCACGTTCTATCAAACAGTTTGAAGTGATGTTTCAGCCTTCAAAAGAACGCACAGTTGCGATGCCCTGGCCAAGTTTCCCGATGGTTTTAAAAACCACAAGTTCGCATGAAGAAGGCTGCGAACGTTTCTGGGGAATCAATACCAAACGTTTTGTAGGCGATGAAAACGGCAATTTAAAAGGATTGATTGTTACCGATGTAGAATGGGAAAAAGACTTCCTCGGCCGACCTGTAAAATTTAAAGAAATTGAAGGTTCTGAACGGGAAATGCCTTGTCAGCGCGTTTTTTTAGCAATGGGTTTTGTACATCCGCAACGTGAAGGTTTGCTGGAACAATTAGGTGTTGAACTGGACGAACGAAAAAACATCAAAGCGAAAGAAGGCGTTTTCCGTACCAACGTAAGTAAAGTTTTTGCAGCCGGAGATATGCGCCGCGGACAATCTTTAGTGGTTTGGGCAATTTCTGAAGGACGTGAAGCCGCCCGTAAAGTTGACGAATTTTTGATGGGACATTCGGAATTGGAAAGCAAAGATGCTATTAACGAATACCAGATGGATTTGTAGATCATTTTAAGGCGGTAACCGTATAAACCAATTTACGTTTTTGCTTTAAGATGAAAGTAAGTACACCGTTTTCGAGGGAACATCTCCGGATCAAAAAAAGTGATTACGTTTTAGATGTTGGCGGCGGGCACGAACCGCACGAACGCGCCAATGTGGTAGTTGATAAGTACGATGAAAACAACAACTACCATCGGAGCGGAAACATAAGGGTGCTTAAAAATCAGCAATTTATGTGTGCTGATGGAGAGGATTTGCCTTTTAAAGATAAAGAGTTCGACTTTAGTTTTTGCTGCCACGTTTTAGAACATGTAGATAACCCGATAAAGTTTGTAAAAGAGATTGCAAGGGTTTCAAAACGGGGATATTTAGAAACGCCATCTTTAATTGGTGAATATTTGATCCCCAAAGAATCGCACCGCTGGGTAATACAAGAAGTTGACGATAAGCTGGTGATGTACGAAAAAGACAAGATCGGTTTTAAAACCAGTCATGATTTTGGCGACGTGTTTTTAAATTATATGTTTAGAAATTCTGTTGGCTATCGTCTCATAAGGCGTAACCAATCCTTCATCCTCACCAATAATTACGAATGGAAAGATGACATTGAAGTCTTGGTTAATCCACCCGAATCCCATTTCCTTGAAGTATTTACCAAACCTTGGGACGAAGCCATGCTAAACAGGTTGATCCAGCCAAAAAGTGCTTTTACCGAGTTAAAACAAACCGTTGCCGGCATGGCGGAAATAGCGAGATGGGTGTTTTTAAGCCGGGTGGCGAAAAGATGGTGATGCTTCTTTTACCCTATGTTTTTTGTTGAAGCATTTCGATCATCTTAACAATCCTGTCTTTGCGTGTTTCTTCGCGTTTGGCCGTTAGTATCCAAACCAAATATTCTTTTTGGTGACTGTAAGCTAATTTCTGGTACACCACAAAAACTGCCGGTTCTTTTTCCAACACTTGTTTCACATCTTCAGGCAAAGTAACTATACGATTTTTAGTGTCGATAAACTCGTTCAATTCGTTATTTTGGATAGCAGCATTAGAAACCGCGGATTTTTTAATCAAATCTTTTGGCCGCAAACGTAAAGCCGTCCAGGTTTGATCAATAGCTGCCGAAGCAACAACTTGCAAACCATATTGCTCCGTTTCCTGCCAATTGCCCGTCATTTCCAAATCAGAAACAATACCCGAACTTTTCTTTGGATAAGCAATCCAGAAAATAGTTTCCGGTTTTAAAACCGGAACGGTTGCTGATAAAGCAGCTTTTAGTTCTGCGTTATTCTTGGCAAAAAGCAAAACGCCATCCAACTTTTCTCCTTCTAAAATCGAAGTTTTTATTTCAACGTCAAGCTCGGCAAAGCTTTCCAAAAATCCATTAGGTGGGTTTGAAAACAACCATGTTTGTGCTGTTTTTATCAGTAGTTTTTTAGCGAGCTGGGTTGTTGGTGTTGGTTGCATATGATTTTACCTCAAATTAAATTTCGCAAAAAAATCCCACAAAACGATACCTGCCGAAACCACAATGTTAAAAGAATGCTTGGTGCCAAACTGCGGGATTTCGATGCAGGCATCAATCATTTCCATCGCTTCATCGCTTACGCCGTTTACTTCGTTGCCGAAAATTAACGCGTACTTTTTGTCGTTTTTAGGTTGAAATTTGTTCAGGCTGATGCTGTTTTCCGCCTGTTCAATAGCAACAATTTGGTAACCTTGATTTCGTAAATGCTGCAATGCTTCTTTTATGCCACTAAAATAAACCCAGCTAATGGATTGCGTGGCACCTAAAGCAGTTTTTTCAATTTCGCGGTGCGGTGGTTGCGCTGTTATGCCGCATAAAACGATCTGCTCAACAGCAAAACCATCGGAAGTACGGAAAATAGAACCAATGTTGTGCATACTGCGCACGCTATCTAAAACAACAGTAACGGGTAATTTTTCCTGTTGCTGAAAAGTTGCTACATCAACGCGGTTTAGTTCATCCAGCTTTAGTTTACGCATAGGTTTGAGGAGTGAGGTGTTAGGATCGAGCGGGGAGCAGATTGTGGGATTGAAACTGGGAGCGAAAAGTTGGAACGGAGAACGCAACGGGTAGGATAAAATTTCGGGGCTCGGGGTTACGCAATTGCAAATCCGCTCTCCGCACCTTCAACCGCGCTCTTTTTGCCCCGCTCCCCGCACCTTCAAACCTCCTTCACGCCATCACCAATTA
>CAZZVO010000021.1:0-24570 GCA_964657505.1 uncultured Mucilaginibacter sp. | reverse complement strand
TGTTAAGCGCGGCATATCGGTAACGTCGCCGGGTTTTTGCCAGCGTGTTAACTGATAGGTATCCATCGCGCGGTTGGCATCACGTGTGCCGCCGCCTTCTAAAAAGTAATCGTTGTTGTTGTAAACTTTATTTCCGTAGGAGAAATTGAAGAATACTGAGAGGTCAAACCCTTTATAACTAAATGTATTGGTTAAACCACCTGTAAATTTTGGCAGCGCATTTCCATCAGCCTCAATATCGCTTGAGTTGATTTTACCATCGTGGTTGGCATCATCATAAACGGCGTTTCCGGTTTGCGGATCAACATACAACTGTTTGTAAACGAAGAAAGTGTACATCGATAAACCCTGAACCATCCGTTCTGCCGCATAAGCTGCAACCACTGGCGTTGGCAGTTTCTCAATTTTATTAACGTTTCTGGAGAAGTTGAGGTTAGTTGTCCATCGGAAATCGTTCAACTTAATATTGGTGCTGGAGATACTGAATTCAAAACCTTTATTACTCATTTCACCAGCATTAGTCAGGATCGAAGTAAACCCGGAAGATGATTCCAGCGGCGTATTGAGCAACAGGTTGCTGGTATATTTATCATAAACATCACCCGTGATACTTAAACGGTCGTTAAACAAACTCAGGTCTAAACCAAAATTGCTTTGGCGGGTACTTTCCCATTTTAAATCCGGGTTGGCCAATTGCTGGGCAACCGTACCGGGATTATTCTGGTAATTCGCTCCTGCTCCCCATAAACCACGTGAAGCAAAATCGTTGATCCCGTTTTGGTTTCCGGTTACACCGATACTTCCACGCAACTTAAAATCAGTGATAAAAGAAGCATTCTTCAAAAACGATTCTTCTTTAATGCGCCAGGCTAAACCGGCAGAAGGAAAATATCCCCATTGATGATTGGCACCAAAACGTGAAGAACCATCGGCACGAATACTAAATTCCGCATAATATTTACTGGCATAATTATAATTTACCCGTCCGAAGAAAGACGATAAATTGTATTTGGTTTCTGTGGAAGAGGAAGTGGTGCTGGCGGCAGAAGCAATCTGCTCAAAAGAATCATTCGGGAAATTAGTGCCCTGCGCCAACGTATTTGCAGAAACCGTTCCCTGGACCGAATTGCCGATTAAAGCACCAATACTGTTTTTACCTATACTTTTTTGGTAAGAAAGCGTTTGCTCATTCGTCCAGATGGAATAATTGGAAATGCTTGAAGTTCCCAGGTTATGGTTGGCAACACCCAAATTGGTTAAGCTGTTCCAGTATTGAAATTCGTTGTAGGTATTATAATCAACACTCCAACTGGTTCTTAATTTTAAGTCGGGTGTAATTTTTGCCTCGCCATAAATATTGCTGATCAAACGGTTACTTGTTGAATGCATGTTGGTATTGTTCAGCAAAACGTCCAGGTTATCAAAACCAGCCCATTTTGCCGGACTTCCATCCGCATTTACTTCTGGTAAATAAGTGGGCGTGTGCAAGGCTGATTGCAGAATTCCGCCTTGCGGACCATCGCCAACGCGTGCATTTGTCCGGTAAGTTTGGGTCAAAATATTGCTTGTTCCGATGCTGAAAACATTACTGATTTTTTGATCGAGGTTGAATTTGAAACTGCCTCTCCTGAAATCATTTGTTCTGAGGTCGGCCTGTTGTTTGTTAAAACCGCCGCCAACGTAATACGTGGTTTTATCATTTCCACCGGAAACAGACAGATCGTAATTCTGCAGAAAACCAGTACGAAAAGCTTTGTGCAAACGATCATAAGTTGGCTGGTCTTGAGGCAAGCCGCGAGGAGCAGGAGAAGCTGTTGGATTATCCGTTAAAGCACGGAAAGGCTGATATTTATAGGTATTTATCGCGGTTGTGTTGCCAGCCGCAATGGCATCCGCTTCACTGTTCCGGTACATTTCGTTCACCAGTTCTGCATGCTGCGGGCCGGTTACCAAATCCCAAAGTTTTGGTGCGCGCGCCAATCCGAAATAAGTATTCAGGTTTACTTTTGGTGCCGTGTTTAACTTTCCGCGTTTGGTGGTGATCAGGATAACGCCATTTGCAGCACGCGCACCATAAATAGCCGTTGCATCAGCATCTTTTAAAACGGTAATACTTTCAATATCATTCGGGTTGATATCAGACAGCGGATTATTAGCTTGCCCCTGTGTAGTGATATTTTGCAAGGAAGTGTTGTTGATGTAAACACCATCGACCACATATAAAGGATCATTTCCGGCATTAATAGAAGTTGTGCCGCGGATGCGGATAAACATGGCATCGCCTGGAATACCGGTAGAAGCACTGATTTGCAAGCCGGAAGCTTTGCCTTGTAACTGCTGTTCAAAAGTGGCTACCGGTTTATCGCGCACTTCATCAACTTTAATGGTAGCAACGGCACTGGTTAGTGATTTTCTGGTTTGCGTGCCGTAACCAACTACCACTACATCATTTAACTGCTTGGTAGAACTTTTTAATAGGATTTCAATCGGGCTTCCTGTTGCTACTACTTCCTGTGTTTCGAACCCTATAAAGCGGATTACTAAAGTGTAGGGGAATTTTTGGCCGGTTACAAAGTTGAAACGTCCTTCTGAGTTGGTAGGCACCGAATGCGTGGTGCCCAAAATACTAACGACTGCGCCAGGTAAAGGCTCTTTGGTGGCAGCATCTAAAACCCGTCCGGTTAAGGTTGAGTTGATAGTTGCCGGCGGTTCTGTTTGGGCAGATGAAAAAATAGGTGATAAAAACAGTATTAACAGGAAGATTTTTTGAAATAATGCAATATCTTTTCTACGGATAAATTTTTCCATATTTGAGAAGGTTTTAGTAAATAATGTATTTGCTTAAGCTGGAAATGAAGGTCAGTGCGTGATTGGCGTTACAGAACTGATCTTTCATGATACTAACCGGCAAGGCTTCCTTGCCGGTTTTTTGTTTGTTCAAATTATTTCATCCTGTAATTTATTCTTGTTTTAGAAGTGGTATTGCCGCAATTGTATTCTCAGGCTAAACTGCCCCGGGTTGCTGCATTAAATGGAGTTGAAGCTGGGTTATTTACAACAGCAGCGCATCATGCAAGCTATGTGAGATAGAAACATGAAGCGATTATTAAGAGAAGTTCCTTTAAAAAGTAAAGAAGTGTCCATGAATGCGTTTATTATGCCGCAAACATAAAGATATTTTTAATAATCTACCAAATCTATAGACTATTATATTTTATAATAAAAGTGTTACAAGTTTTACATTGGTAATAGTTTAAATGAGGTTTGTTGTCTTTCTGCTTCTGATCAGTTTGCTTTGACTGGTTTGGCTACTCATCCAACGGAAAACAAAATCGTTAATACTGTTTTTATGGCAGAAAAATCAGTAAGTTTCACTATCAACGGAGGTTTGGCAAGTAAAAGAACAATAGAATTTACTTCAATGCTCAGATACATATCTTACTTGATATGAATAAACAGTAGAATTATTTTTTTAGAAAGAAATATTAGTGCGACTGTTGTTGTACAAATTGTGTTTCCTATTTATTGTTAAAGGGTAAAAAATGGTAACTGAAGTGATAGATGCCCTGATAGAAAGTAAAAGTGATGGAAAACTTTTGTACGATGGGTTTGCCATCTGCAGTTGCCGGTTGTAAAGGCGGTAATCCTTTCAGTTGCAAAATCAAGCCTCTGGCAAGATCATCATCAAATGCATTGTCCGGAATGAGCTTTGTAATTATTCCGTATTCGTTCACGTCGCCGTTAAGGGTAAGGTTATTGTCGTAGAGCTTTAAGTTGAACTTTCTCAAATAAGGAGAAACTACTTGCTTGATTGCCTCAGAAAAAGCGGCTGTTCCCCCAGTATATTGTGCCCTAACCAGGTGCTTGCGTTTAACACCATTACAGGGCAAGCTTGAAATCCGCATTCTTTCTGCCCTTGTAAATGGCAGGTAATCTGCCGGTACCAGCAGGATTCGGGAAGAATCTTTATAGCTGCCGGTAGGGTCTGAACCCTTAACAAATAAACCGTTTTTGAAATTTTCGGTTACGACAGGAGTTTGGGTAGCATCATCTGTTTTAATAGCCCGCCATGTTCCGTCTGGCTTGCCATTTACTAATTTCCCCTGCCAGTAAAGTATTCCTAATTCAACCCGGAAACTTCCTTTACCCTGATCGACTTGCTTGGCACCTTTGGTATCCCAGGCAGCAATCACTTTAATATCACTTCCGTGAGCTTCAAAAGTTAGTTTTGGCCTGCCGTCTTCGTAGTATATTTCCCAGCTTCCGTCGTATAAATTGTTTTTGAAGTTACCTTTGGCCTGCAGGTTTCCGTTTAAGTAATGGGTGATAAAGTAACCTTCTTTTAATCCATCCGCCGAGTAAGTTCCCTCGGTAAGCGTGAGGTCTGGATCCAATTTGCTTACATCTTTAATCACCCCAAAAAATTTACGACCGGGCATGCGGATATGGGCATAACGGATTACTTCACTACAGGAATCTTCAATCAGGTCAAACTCGCTGTTCAGCGAAAGGTTTACACTATCTTTTGTGATATAGTTAAAACGAATATGCCTTTTAATTGCCGAATTATTTGCAGGTGTAAGGGATTGCCCCAAAGAGGAAAAGCAAACAAAAACGCACGCAAAAAAGGCAATAAGAAATGTTTTCATGGTAGGAGATTATGCGGTTAAATTATAAATAAAACAAAGAAACTGCGCTTTTTAATTAACCTTAATCTGTGATAGGTTGCTTACCGATAGAACCTTATTTATCGGCTAAAATAGGCATAAAGCATTTATGCTTACGCGAAGGAAACCCGTAACAAGAACTAACGTGTAAAAGAAGTATTGAAGCGCTATTTAAACTTTGAGGATAGATAAAGTAATCTACGTTTTGATAAAGCACTTCTGCTTACTTTAAACACTTAGCACATCTTCTCGACTGCTATAATTTCTTAAAGTGAAATAGGGCATCATTTAAATTGATTAACCTTGAAATGAACTGATTATTTTGGCAGAAAATCCCAAAAATTGATTTTAAACAGAAAAGGCGCAATTTCTTGCGCCTTTTAACATTAAACAGGGGAGGAGTTTTGTCTTCCCGGTGAACCCTATGGTACATCTTTCAAACCAATTTTTAAAGGAACTAAAAAATTTGGGCAGCTTGAACGTATAGTGGTTTCAGTCATGTTCGGGTTAACCTTCAACTCCAAGCGAGAGTTGGCAGCATTGTCTTCTATTTGAATTGATTAAAACTGCGCTAATTAGCTTCGTTTTTTAAAAATACTTTTTTTTGAAAAGTTACAGATACAACTTTTTGCAGGACTTATAAGGTTACGATTTTTGTTTATCAAACCCTTAAATAACTAATAAGCTGTTACAGGTTTTATATAAATGGCAGTACCACCACCTGGCGCAAGATTAAGTTTTAGCTTACTTTTGTTGTCGATAGCAATTTTTTTGATCTGGTAGCTTTCCGGGTTGCTTTTCCAGTCTGCATCCTTCCCATCAGAATAAATTGTTGCTATGTATTTAGTGTTTTTATTTAAAAAGCTTAGCGAAATGGTCGATGTTCGTTTGTTCTCATCGGTGATAGCTCCGAGAAACCAATCTTCCTTGCCTTTTGCTTTTCTGGCAATTGTAATATAATTGCCAGGTTCTGCTTCAATTATTTTTGTATCGTCCCAATCTACTGCTACATCTTTTATAAACTGAAAGGCATCTAAATGCGCTTCATAGTTTTCAGGCGCATCAGCTGCCATTTGCAACGGACTATACATGGTTACATACAAAGCAAGCTGTTTGGCAAGCGTAGTATGCATTTGCCTTTCCGGTGCGCCGGTAGCATAATTCCTTAGTTTGAATATTCCCGGCGTATAATCCATCGGCCCGCCTATCAGGCGTGTAAAAGGCATAATGGTTTCATGTTCCGGAGGACTGCCAATGCTAAAGAAATTCCATTCATTTCCTCTGCCTGCTTCGCTTGCCATAAAGTTAGGATACGTCCGTTGCAAGCCAGTTGGCCTTACCGGTTCGTGCATATCGATCATGACTTGGTATTGTGCTGCTTTTTGTGCTGCCCGTAAGTAATGGTTAACCATCCATTGTCCGTCATGATGCTCGCCGCGTGGTACAATTTTTCCTACATAACCTGTTTTAACAGCAGGGTAACCATATTTTTTCATTAATGAAAATGCTGTGTCCAAATGTCTGTCGTAGCTGGTTGCACTTCCACCTGTTTCGTTGTGCATAATCATTTGTACACCTTTAAGGCTTGCATAAGCGGTGATCTCTTTTATATCAAAATCCGGGTAAGGCGTTACAAAATCAAACTTCTCTTCTTTATCGGCTCCCCATTCTTCCCAGCCCGTATTCCAACCTTCTACCAATACTCCTTTTATGCCTTCTTTTGCTGCAAAATCAATGTAACGCTTAACATTGGCTGTATTAGCACCATGATGTCCATTCGGTATCAGTTTACCATCAGCAGAAAGCTTATCTAAATCATCTGTATAATTCCAATTGGTTTTACCAACTTGCATTTCCCACCAAACGCCGACGAACTTCATCGGCTTTATCCATGCCGTGTTTTCAATTTTTGAAGGATCGTTTAGGTTTAATATCATTTTGGAAGCAAGAATATCAGTTGCTTTATCGCTTACAATGATCGTACGCCAGGGTGTGTGTGCAGGCGTGCGCAAGTATGCTTTATTGCCTACTGCATCAGGCACAAGGTTGCAAGACAAGCTAAACGTTTCCCTGTTAACATGCAATTGCATGGAAGGGTAATCAACCAGTGCCGCTTCATGGATATTTATATACAATCCATCGGCTGTTTTCATCATCAGCGGTGTTTGCACGGCATATTGATCTGGTTCGTTATCTTTTCTGCTCCCAAACGAAAGTATGGGCAATTTCCAGGCATCTACTTCGCTTAGTTTAGATGTAGTATATAAATATTCGTTAGAATCATAATCGCCTGGAATCCAGAATGCTTTGTGGTTCCCTGTCAGGTTAAATTCAGTTTTTTCAGCAGAAACAGTAAAATATTTAAGGTGAGGCTGCAGTGGGAATTCGTACCTAAACCCAATGCCATCTTTATAAACTTTAAAAACCACATCCATCAAAATTTCATTGGGGTTTTGTTGCTGCAAATGAACAGTGAGTTGCTTATAATGGTTACGTATTTGGTTTACCTCGCCCCAAACTGGCTTCCAGGTTTCATCAATGGTTAATGAATCGATCTTCAGAACTTTAAAATTATTTGTCAAGGAAATTCCCTGATCAAAAGTAAAACCCAGGTTAGACGGACGGACAACAGGTTTTGAACCATAAAAAAGCGAATATTGCGGCGTACCATCGAGAGTTAAACTAAACAGTAGCTTAACACTGTTCATCTTTACAGATATGGAATTTTTTTGCTGAGGATAAACGCTTAAAGAGAAAAAGCTTAATAGCAGGACACTCAACAAATTTCGTTTAAAAGACATAGAAAGGGTTATTAATTACTTTGTTAATTCTTGCATACAAATCTGAATTTATAGGCATAAAAGAAGCATTATAGTTTTTCTGATAAAGTTCAAACTGCTTCTTTATATTGCTTAATTTTTAATTTTTCAGTACGATATAGGAATATGGTTCCAAGGCAATATTACCATTCAGGTTCCTTTTTAAATTTGTAAAAGCATCTTTCCAGGGAGTTGCTGCCACAATTTGAGGGACAGAAAACGTTACCGGTGTATTTCTTAAATTAGAAATGACCAGTACTTTTTCTGAGCCGGCTTCCTTTGTGAAAGCACATACATCTTGCGTCGTGTAGGAAACTAATGTGCCTCGCCTGATTGCTGTGTTTGCGTTTCTAAAAGCAATGATTTTTTTATATTCAGCGGTTACATCTGGATTAAGTGTCCAATCAATTTTATCAGCGGTAAAAGGAAATTTTATTCTATAAGGAGTCCCCACTTCCTGGCCGTTGTATATCATCGGGATTCCTTTCATATAAGCAACCACTACAAAAGCAGCCATTGATCCATTTTTTCCGCCGAATAATTCTAAAGGCGTTCCATCAGAGCCGTTAACATCATGATTGGTAACATATCTTACCGTTTGTTGTCCGTCAGATGTACCAATGAAGTTGGCAATATTTAAACTATCAATGGATTTAACTGGCTTATTCTTTTTATAGATTGCTTCCAGGTTTTCAAAAAAGTTAAATCCAAAGTTGTAATCGAAACCTACAGCATAATTTGCCTCTCGTTGCCCTTCTGCAAGCATTAATAAATGATGGGTAGTTATTTTTTTGAGTGAATCAATCGCTTGTTTCCAAAAATTCGCGGGTGGACCGTCAGCGTAATCACAACGAAATCCGTCAATATTTGCAGAATAAACCCAATATTTCATATCATTAATCATAGTAAGGCGCATATCTGCATTATCAAAGTTTAACTGCGCAACATCGTTCCAGCCATGCGGGCTTTTAATATTTCCTAAAGAGTCGCGTTTATACCAATTTTTGTTTTGGATCCAGGGATTATCATAAGACGTATGGTTGCCTACCCAATCTAGCATAACAGCCATATTTCTCTGATGGGCACCGTCTATTAAAGAACGTAAGTCTTTAAGCGTTCCAAACTCGCTGTTTATACCGAGATAATCTTTAACGCAGTAAGGAGAATTTGAACTTTTTAAAACGCCTACGGGATAAATCGGCATCAAGTAAATTACATTAGCGCCTAAAGCTTTGATAGAATCCAACCGGGTAATAACACCTTTAAAATTTCCTTCTTTGCTGAATGCACGCATGTTGACCTGATAAATTGTAACATCACGGCGATCAGGAACATGACTAAAAGGCTTGCCATACTGAGAAAACTTCTGTTTAGTATTTGCTGAGTTTAGTGCTTGGGCAACTGCAACAACAGCATTAATATTAAACCAGATAATGGTAACCAGTAAAAAAAATATACTTTTTTTCATAATGCCGAAAATAGGCTTGAGTATTTAATATGGGGATAATTAAGATTTGATCAATGATATGAACCGAATTATTGATGCTTCTTTTATCACACAAAAACTTTTAAAACAGTAAGGGTTGTTTTAAAAAGATGCAAGAAAAATAAAGATGCTTCTTTTATCACCATAAATTGGTGTTGCCTGTACTTTCTGATTAACATAAAAATAAAGAACCAATTTTATGGTAATAAAAGAAGCATGTTAAACCTGTTGAATAAAGTTTAAACAGACTTTTTATAATAAACAAACAATTACTGGACTAATACCATATGCTGGTATGGCTGTAAATAAATTTGACTATTTAAGGTAACCGAAGCACTGGTGAAAGCATTTTTCCAGCCGGAAGTACTCAAATTTACAGGCATGGTATAAGTAACTGCGGTATTACGCAAATTGGCTATTACCAGTACCTTCTGGCTATCGGTAGATTTTGTAAATACCACTACGTCATCACTGCTAAACTGACTTAACTGCCCATTCTTTATTGCATCGCTGCTCGCCCTAAAATTGAGTATTTTTTTGTACTCTGCAGTCATATCAGGATTGGTAGTCCAATCAATTGGTGTTTCATTAAAAAAGTCAATATTTTGTGCGCAACCAACTTCCTGTCCGGTATAAATCATCGGCACGCCTTTCATATATGCAGTTACTAAAAAAGCCGACATAGAACCAGTTTTACCACCTAACAAATTTACAGGGCTTCCATCGTATAAATCGTTATCGTTATTTGTAGTATATCTTACTACTTGTGAGCCAGGCAAGGCAGTTGCAAATTCGCTTGTATTCAAATCCTGAAGCTGCGTAACAGATTTTGAATTGCCAAAAATGTTACTTTCAATTGCAGAATAAAAAGCAAAGCCATAAACCATATTAAATCCTGCATTAAAATGATCGCCGCGTGTACCTTCAGCAAGCATTAATAGTTTATGAGTTGTAATACTTCTTAATGCTGTAATGTCTTGTTTCCAAAAATCAAACGGAACATTATCTGCAAAATCACACCGGAAACCATCGATATTAGCTGTAAAAACCCAGTACTTCATGGCATCGATCATCGCATTTCGCATGTCCTGATTGTTGTAATTTAGCTGGGCAACATCTGTAAAAGTAGTTCCCGTAGGATAAATAATGTTTCCGCTTGCATCCTGCTGGTACCAGCTTTTGTTGCTGATCCATGCATTATCCCAGGAAGTATGGTTTCCAACCCAGTCCAGCATTACAGCCATGTTACGTTGATGTGCTCCATTTACCAAGGTTTGCAAATCACTTAAAGTACCAAATTCCGGATTAACAGCTTTGTAATTCATTACTGAATACGGTGACCCGAGTCCCCTTGATCTTTTAAGTACTCCAATCGGATAGATAGGCATCAGGTAAACAACATTTACACCTAATGCTTTAATAGAATCGAGCCGGGCAGTAACATCAGACAGTTTAGAATTTTTGAACGCACGAACATTTACTTGATAGATAATTGCATCCTGGGTAGCTGGTACATTTGAAAATGGCGTACCGTATTGAGGATAAGAAGTATCTGAAACAGGTGTATCATTACTTTTTTTACAGTTGCTAAAAACAGTAATCAGTAAAAGAAGCAGAACTTTGATTATATTCCTGTTAGTTATGAATTTCATAGTAATTTTAAAATAAGATCAGGCAGTTGTTAACTTCCTAATGAATTAGTTTTTATGAAGCGTGTAAGTATAATTACTTGGATTATGTAGATCCAAGGTAATGGTATAATTACCGCTTACCGGTACGGTTATATTATTTACGGCAGCATTATAACCGTAAACAGGATTATCGGCATAAGCTAAATTTCCATTGCCATCAAGTCCAAAATCAATGTTCCAGGCATTATTAGCCCTGAATTTAAACGAACCCGTGGACAACATATTCGCTGTTACCGTCCAGACCTGAGTGTTTGCATTATAAGTTAGTTGGGTATCTGTGCTCCATCCGCCTGGTGTTGCATCTCCTAACATAGACCAGGTGGTTTTTGTATAAGCCCAGGTATTGGTATTTAGATTTGCAGAAAGTTCGTAATAACCTGCTCCGGGTACTTGTAGTCCTGCTGCTGCACCGTCTGTTGAAAGTGTTCCATTACCACCATCACCATAGTTGATATGATTCCAATCCCTAGCATTTGTATATTTGAAATAGTAAGTGCCTCCCGCCGGTATATTAATATATCCTTCATAAATTCTATTGGATTTAAGAGCTGCAACGGTAGGCGCTGATGGTGGATCCCATCCCTGATAATCACCCGGAACATATAAAAGTGGATAAGTGGCGATCAACTGGTGTGGAGTGACATTTACAGTAACAGAACTTGAATAAGCATACCGGTCCTGATAAGCTAACACCCGGAAAGCTATATTTCCTGATGTGCCCGGAGAAACACCAAGGGACATAGCAAGGGTGTTTAAGTCTGTCCCTTTATACGATTTACTTAAAACATCTTTCCCTACAACTAAGCTGGTTGCATTAGCCCAGGCTTTACTTCCAACTGTATCTGTAGGAACGTCTGCCTGAAGCGTGTAAGTTACAGATGCTTTATAAGGATAAACAACTGCAGGCCAGGAAAAAGTTATTATACTTGAAGAATCGTTTTTTGTTATCAGCGTTACAGAAGTTACAGAAGCTTTTAATGATGAGCCGAAAGAAACGGGTTGCAACGTAGTTAAAGTTGCGTCTTTTTTACATGAGGTAGTAAAAAGAAACCCTATTAATAGTATACTATAAATTATTTTTTTCATGATTTAATTGAATTAATAACCGGGGTTTTGTTTTAAATTCGGATTTGCGTTAAGAGCACTGGTTGGTATTGGAAATAATTCCTGAGTAGCGGGTATCGCATTGGTGACATATTCACGAGGATCCTCGTAATGGCCAAACCTGATCATATCCTGTCTCCGATGGCCTTCAAATACTAATTCAAATCCTCTTTCGTCGTAAATATTCTGTAGTGTTACCGATGTCAGGATCGATAAGCCAGCCCTTGCCCTAACCTCGTTAATAAAAGGTAACGCTGCTGCTGCGTTTCCTAAACGTACGTTACACTCTGCCTGCATTAATAACAAATCCGCATAACGGTAGATTGGGAAATCGTTTGATCCTCCGCTGGCATCCACACTTCCTACCGGCAAAAATTTAGCATCTCTTATGCCTTCATTAGGCCCGGCTCCAGGGGAAATAATCGAAGAGAGTGTTGAGGCATATGTAACGCCGCCTGCCTGTGCTCCAACCAAAAACTGCTTTCTCCTAATGTCGCTGGCATCATACTTATTATAAAAATTATCAATGATAACAGATCCGTTCCAACCTGCGAAACCAATTAGGGCAACGCCATTTGCACTATTTAAGCTCCTAATGCCATAAATATTACCACTAACTATGTTTTCAGTTAAATATAAACCAAATATAGTTTCATCGTTAGGGCATACATCGCCGAAAAGCTCAAAATATTGATTACCTAAGGGACTTGTTGCATTTGCAGCTCCCGCGTGCAGGGTAAACCCTCCTGATGCAACTTTATTACAAGCCGCCAACGCATCTGTCCAATCAGGCGTACCAGTGTAAACTCCGGCGTTTAAATAAACTTTTGCCAGAACCATATAACCGGCCCATTTATTAAAGCGGCCATAGTACGTTCCGCCCCTTGTTTCAGAAAGCAGGTCAACATTTGCTTTAAGTTCTGAAACAATAAAATTGTATATAACAGCCCTTTTTGTTTGTGCTATTTTCGAAACATCAGTATTATTATCAGTATAGAATGGCACATCGCCAAAATCATCGATTAAAAGATAATAAAACCATGCGCGCAATACCTTGGCTTCAGCAATCTTTGAGGCATCAGCTTTTGCTGTGGTAAGTTGGGCTACTGCAAGATTAGCACTGTAAATAGCAGAGTACAACCAGTTCCAGGTATTACTGATGATACCAAGGCTGGGCAGCTCCGTATGTGAATACAACTGTGCAAAATCAAGTTGCCAGTCGCCAGTATTACGATGTGGTATTACCTGTTCATCTGCCGCAAAGCTATTAAGGTCATACCAGCAATTATCCCGACCAGCATAATTGCTACCCCAGCTTCCAGAAATTTTCCCATATACTGTAGCTAAGGCATCATTGGCACCTGCCGCAGTACCATAAAACTGCGCCGCAGCATATTTGTCATATACGTTTTCATCAACCTTTGTACAGCTTTGGGCAGCAAGGCCAATAATGAAAAGACTAATTAGTATTTTTTTCATAGTTGAATTATTTTAAAATGATATTTAACCCAACGGAAAAAGTCCTGGTACGTGGATAAATCCCGTAATCACCGCCTGAACCATTTCCGCCGTTAACATTTATTTCAGGGTCTACGCCAGTATATTTTGTAATTAATGCCAGGTTTTGACCAGTTAAGGAGACATGTAAAGCACTCACATATTTTAATTTGGTTAAATTGAATCTGTATCCTACTGACAGGTTTTCCCATCTCAAAAATGAGCCGTTTTCTAACCAAAGGTCTGATCCGTACTGAGTCGAATTTATCCCAAGCGGAACAGCACTTTCTAATACATTTGATTTACCTAAATTTTGTAATAAACTGAATTGCTGCCTTATGCCGTCGTAAATTTTATTACCGCCCGAACCGCGCCAAACCATAGACGCATCAAAGTTTTTATAAGTAAAGCTTGGCGTAAAGGCATAAGTATATTTAGGCAATGATTGTCCTTCTTGTATCCTATCTTTACTTTGGTCTCCCTGGTCAATGATGCCATCTTTATTTTGGTCAACAACCGTTTCTGCATTGTTAGCATCTTTTCCCAGATGCTGTAAAATGAGGTAAGTGCCAATTGGTTTTCCAACAACAAGGTAGGAATTCGGCCCCCATGCTACGTAATTAGTAGGTACATCATATCCCTCTATATTACCGCCAAGGCTCAAAACTTTGTTTTTTAACAGTGTTCCGTTACCGGCAAGGGTCAAGGTTACATTATTGCTTTTAATAGCGAGATAGCTTAAAGTAAGTTCCACGCCGCGGTTTTGTAAACTACCGACGTTAGCAAGGATATTATTTACAAGGAAAGGCCCAACAATAGGTACCGTATAATTAAACAAAAGATTATCGGTGTT
Source organism: uncultured Mucilaginibacter sp. (assembly GCA_964657505.1). Lineage (GTDB taxonomy): Bacteria > Bacteroidota > Bacteroidia > Sphingobacteriales > Sphingobacteriaceae > Mucilaginibacter_A. The sequence continues at coordinate 10,453 of CAZZVO010000021.1, read as the reverse complement.
AGCGGTAAACACGTCAACAGTACCGGTAAGTCTGTCGTTTAAAAAACCAAAGTCCAAACCTGCATTTGCCTGTTTTTTTGTTTCCCATTTTAAATTAGGATTTGCATTTTGACTGGCGGAATAATTAGGTATTAGGGAACCGCCAAAATAAACGGTTGGGCTTGTAGGATTTAATCCTACTAATGCAATAGAGTTTTGAGGTCCAATGCCTTGCTGATTACCCGTAACGCCATAACCAACACGTAATTTAAGGTTACTTAAAATATGCTGGCTTTTCATGAACCCTTCCTGATCCACACGCCATGCAAGTGATGCAGAAGGAAAATTACCCCATTTGTTATTCACCCCAAATACAGTTGAACCATCCCGCCTAAAACTTGCCGTTAACAGGTAACGGTTATCAAAGGAGTAATTAATCCGGCCTAAATAGGAAACCAATCTCCTGTCATTTTTGTAGGCCGAAACATCACCGTTTTGGACATCACCTAAAGTGCCCAATTGTAAAGCATTATAGGTGGCAATGTCATTTGCAAATCCCCTTGCTGCTGCATAATCGCCGTTATAGGTTTGTGCCTGCCATTCATAAACTGCCGTGGCATCAATGTGGTTTACTCCAAAATCATGCTTGTAACTTAAATTAATATCCATCAATTTTTCATCCACATGGTCATTATTAATATGTGCCTGGCCATTATAACTAACGGCATCTGTAAGGGTGGATGCTGCCGGCGCGTAATAACCATTGTTAGAGTCGACTTTTCTCCAACTGCCAAACCATCCTGCTGATAATCCTTTGTAGATATCCAGGTCTCCTCTTAAACTGCCAAACAAATTATTGATAGTGTTAACATTGCTAACTGTTTTTGCAACTGCGTAAGGGTTAGTATAATGGAACACGTTAGGATCGGTATAATAACTTCCATCCGTATTAAAAACCGGATCTGTTGGCCTTGACACGTAAGTCTGGCTAATTAAGTTAGAAGAAAATGCAGCGTTGCCTACGCCAGTTGGGCTGTAGTTAAATTGATTAGTACCACTGTTGAGGTTCATGGTAATTGTAAGCTTATCGTCCAAAGCTTTCTGGGTGGCTGTAATCCTACCAATATATTTTTTATAATTTGAGTTGATCACAATACCTGTTTGGTCAATAGCAGTTACTGAGGCACGATAATTAAATTGATTGGCTCCACCGCCTATGGCCAAAGTATGGTTTTGAGTATAGCCGTTTTGGGTAAGCAGATCAAACCAATCCGTGTTGGAACCATGATTTGCCGAAGCATCAACATTTAGTGCCCTTGCCTCCTGGGTCCATTCGGCTGCATTCAGTTCATGTAATTTTTTGGCGATAACATCAAGCGATGAATTTTCGGTGTATTCCACACTTGTTTTGCCGACAGCACTTCTTTTAGTGGTTATAATAATTACACCCGGAGCGCCGCGAGACCCGTAAATAGCTGTGGCTGAAGCATCTTTTAGTATATCCACCGTTGCTATTTCGCTGGGAGGAACTTGGTTTAAAAGGTCCATGTTGCCTTGAACCCCATCAACAACCACTAATGGGTCGTTTCCACCTTGTAACGAAGTAATGCCGCGGATACGCACGGTTGGCGCGCTGCCCGGCTCGCTACCCGTTTGAGTGATATTTACCCCGGCAGCTTTACCGGCAATTTGCTGTAAAGGGTTAGTAATAGGCCCGGGATTTAAATCTTTGCTTGACAGGTTAGATACGGCGCCAGTAACATCTGATTTTCTAACCGTTCCATAACCAACAACAACTACTTCATTTAAAGATTGTGCTGTAGGTTGCATTTGGAAATTAGCCTGAACATTTGCACTACTAACAGTTACTGTTTTTTTAATCGGAATGTAGCCCACAAAATTAGCAGTTAACGTATAGCTGCCGGGTTTTACACCGCTTATTCTATAGTTGCCATCCACATCAGTTGTACCACCTAAAGTAGTACCATCAATAGTTAAACTGGCACCTGGCAATGGTTGATTTTTTTCATCAACTATTTTACCTGTAATTAAAGCGTTTTGTGCAAAACTTGTAATCGTAAAGATTAAAAACAGCATGGTAAGACCATACTTAAAAAAGTAGATTCCCTTCATTCTTATTTGGTTTTAATTTGGTTTATAGGACTCTTTACTCGATAAGTAAATCGTTGCACCAAAGTAAGGCAGGTTTGGAGATTAAGACAACTACTGCGAAACTGAATATAAAAAAAAAGAGAAAAAAGTATTTATAATACGTTCATAATCAATTATCTAAACAAAAACTTGATTACAAATTATATAGAAAATTTTAGGATTATATAACCAATAATTGACGCTATTCAATCAAATGATATAGGTAAATTGATGTAGATAATGTAACAGCTTGTTTAAATCTACCGGATATATTTTCATACTTCTTTTATCGTATAAAAATGATAGTTGTTGTATTTACGATACGTTAATGAAAGCATCAGTTTTTACCCGATAAAAGAAGCATTGTTAAACTTTGGACAAGTTTAAAGATATGAGGATGTTATAACTTAAACAGGTTTTAAAGCAAGCTCAACAGTAAGATGATTGCACAAGCGTGGATTAATATTCTTTAACGGCTTTTATAGACAAGATTCTGTTTTCAAATTCTTCATTCGGTAAAAATGATCTGTTCTTTACCTTCGACTTATAGGTGTAAATTGTATTTACCGAGTAGTTTAAAATTTTGGCTATAGTCTCATTATCATCAATGCCTAACCTAATGAGGGCAAAAATGCGTAGTTCTGTAGTAAGCAGGTGTTCATCACTTAAACTGATCCGATGTTCCCTTTCAAATAAAGAATTAAAGTCTTCAACAAAATTTGGAAATAGGTTTAAAAAGACTTTATCAAAACTATGAGATAGGTTTTCTCTTTCAAAACCTATATTTAATTTATTTAATAATTGCGAAACTTCATCATAACGTTTTTCTTTAACAACTTTTTCAACTGATCGTTTAAGCCGATCTATTTTTTCAATATAATTAGAATGTACATTAAAAAAATAGCCAATGTATTCATCCTTAATCATATTAGCTTCATCAAGTTTGATATTGATGTTTGTTAAAGACTTATTTACGACATCTAAAGACTGATTGGCTTGGCTGAGAGATTCATTAGTTGCCTTTAAATCGACATTTTTATTAAAAATAACCTGGTCTGCAATACGGAGTTTTTTTAGCTGCTTTAGTGTGATTATCGAGAAAATGATTACGATAATGATTAAAAAACTAATGATAGAAGCAAAGATGATTAGTGATTGCTTTTGTTTCTCGATGGCACCAATCCGCTCACTTTCTATTACCGGCAAAATGTTACTGATCCTGGCCTCCCGATGCCTTGCGCCGTAAAAATTAGCATCAGTTACCGCATTGTTAATATAATTAAAAGCCAGTTTGGTATCGCCTTGTTTAAAATAGTAATTAGCAAGTTCGGTTAGCGCAACTGATTCCTTTATTGAATGTGCATTATCTACAATAGCTGCATTTAATAATGCTGAAACGCCAAGTTGCGGTTGCTTAAGCCTAAAATAAGTATAACTTAAACTACTTAAATTGATAGCACTATCCTGATAAGATTGACTGAATTTAAGTATTTTAGTATATGCTGCTAAAGCAGTCCGGAAATCTGCTTTACGGATAGATTTTAGGCCTATTGCAGACAATGCTTGGTAAGAACCAACTGCATAATGATTAATAATAGAATCGCAGTACTGAAGCCCGATTGAATTATATTTGTTATAATAATCATCGATTCTATAAAAATCTGCCATATCAAAATAACTTCTGGCATTTAGAAAGAGGAATTCGTATTGCTGTTTAACGTTTAAATACTTTGGGTTAACGGTGCTTAGTGTATCTACACCTTCTCGAAATAAACCGGCCGACACCAAAACAAAACCCATTTGTATTTTGGAGTAATTAATTTTATTGGGATCTCTTAATAGGTAAGCACACTCATTTAATTTTTTGCAATACACGTAAGCAGAATCATGAATAAAAGATTTGTATGCATTAAATAACCTTTCGTAACTAATGTATTGGTAGCTTGGAGATGAAAAGGCTGTTACTATCCCTTTTTGGATTTTTCTGATTTCTTTCAGCTTCTTCTGATCGCATGACCTTTTATTTTCAAGTTCATAATTTAAAACCTTCTGTAGGCTATCAGTTTTAGTAGACGCCTTAACCTGTTTTAGTAATATAATCTGCGAAAAACCAAAAACCAAGCACAGCCATAAAATTCGTTCAAAGTTATGACGGAACATGGGCATAAATAAAGCTATAGAAGAATTGTTATAATTGATTGTGCAAACTTAAGATTTTCTTAACTGCTAAAATATGAAAATACAGTAGAAATTCGGTTATTTAGTATTGATTTCAGCGCAACGTGGTTGGCAGTTTACCATGGCCTACACTTCCATTATCAAAAATTGAAATACAAAAAACTTGTGCTCATAGTGCCAAATTATAAAAGTCGTTCGAATCGTAAAAGCCCTTTCCAAATTAATTCACGAAGGACAAGTTCCTATAGAATTAGTTTCCTACAAATAATTCACACTGAATGACTGCGGGGGTGATTTTTACCAATGTTGAAAAATTTAGACAATTTGATGATCACTTTGTGGCGGAAAACATAAAATAGGATTGCCGCTCACATTGAAACAACGACAATGCAGAAAACAGGGATAGCACAATCAGAAAATATTAACCATTTAAAATAAAAGTTATGAGAACAATTAATCCATGGATCAATTTTAATGGAAATGCCGAAGAAGCATTTACTTTTTACAAATCAGTTTTTGGCGGAGAGTTTGCGAAAATCGTTCGTTTCAGTGACCTGTCGAGCGCTGAATTTCCGGTGGCAGAAAATGATGCGAACAAGATAATGCACATTGCTTTGCCTATCGGCAAAAACAATATATTGATGGCCAACGATGTTCCCGAATTTATGGGACGGGTAAACGAAAACGAGAACAGGTCAAAAATATCAGTTAGTGCAGAAAGTCGTGAAGAAGCCGACAAAATATTTAACGGGCTATCAGCAGGTGGAAATGTTGAAGGTTCTATCGGCGACAGTCCCTGGGGTACATATGCCGGCATGTTCAGAGACAAGTATGGTATAGAATGGATCGTGGAATTTAACCCAAACTACAAAGGGAATATATGAAGCCTTGCCAGCAAGAAGAACTTTTATTAAACAACAAATTGTCGGCCTAAGGAAATATCTCAAATAAACTATTGCAATTCTACTTACCTGCAGTGCGTTAAAAGGTAGAACAAACTATTATCATTACTATCATTGCTACTCAACTTGTGGCTATAGGCAAAAAGCAGAATCTGTAAATAGTGTATTTATTGATTGTCTGAAAGATTACAGCCTGAATATTGCACCGCAGAGATATTTAAAAAAGTTATTTCGGATGCGTACGCCGCCAGAAGTTCGAATCCTGGTGATAACAATAGAAAGCAATTAATAGAACAAATAACGGGACATAATAATAAGCTTACCAAAGCAAGGGAACTATTGTTAAATGAAGAGATTTGCAGTGCTGATTATCGGTTAATAAAAACAGAGACCGAAAGTAAAATAATGCTTCTTGAAGCAAGGATTTCGGAATAGAGAACCGATTTTGTTAGTTTAAGTGAAGTCGAAAAGGCACTTGATAAAGCGATAGAAGTATTGACAGCGATAGATGTAATTTGTTGTAAATCAGGTACTGATGTTCAAAGAAAAATTATTGGTTCGATGTATCCTCGTTTCAAATTATCTATCTGATCAACACGACTTTACGAGGCAAAAAAATGGGACAATCGACAGAAATTCTGCATTGTCCCATCAGGTGATCCCGCTGGGATTAAATTATCACATGTATAGCCCTAATTTTCAATTACTTGTATCACTTTTTATTCAATAGGTAACCGAAACATTTACCGAATCGTTTACGCTCTTTTAATATGTTTTAAAGAACCTTTGAACAAATATAATATTATGATAATTAGATTTACAAAGACTACTTGTTTTATTTTTATCTCCTTTAGGTAATAATATTCAACAGGCATTAAACTTTATAAAAACCGTCAGCTTATCTCATATTACCAAAATGTGAAGACTATATGTCTGTTTCTACTTAGTCCGATAATTATGGTTATGTTAGGTAAATTAGCTCCCAAAAAGCTAAATATTCTAAATCAAGAAGCCATGCATGCGAAGTTAGGAAAATGCTATTAGTTGGTTTGCAGTAGACTAGAGCGGAGAAAAGGCTTAGTGCTAACCCTCGTGTCAATAACGCTAATACAAATTTATAACAATAATATCATTTCTGTTTTTGGTCCATGCCTGTTATATTTAGCGTGTTGTGCAATAACCATTGTTATAAGCATCCTTTTATATTGCAGATAATACTTTTATGGTATTTAGTAGGTAAAAATCTTAGTTTTTTAGCATCGCATCATGAGCTTAATTGCAAGAAACAAAATAGCGGAATACATTAATAAAAACGCAGAAGCCCGTATAACTCTATTAACCTAGTTTAAAGAATATCCTTACAGAGAAGGAAAAAACCTTTTTTATTCAGCGGATGGTAAGCCTAAACCAGGATTAGGTGGAGGACAATCCCAGCCGGGTTTAGGTGATTATATTATTAATTACAAGATCAATTGTGCCGCTAAATGTGTTCTAATTACTTGGGTGGGCACTAGAGAAGAGTACAAGCTGGAAATGGACCGGGAGTACAAGGAAAGGAAAGAGAAAAATCCCGACTACACGCAGTCTGTAAAGGTCATAGACGTGGTAATTAAATCTCCTGGTTCGAAAGAAAGAAAAAAGCAGCCAAAAAATAATATAACGGAAACGGATTCAGACACTGCTGTTTTTACAAATAGCATTAACAGCAAAATAAAAAACATTTATGCTGACCAAAACTTCGATTCCCAAGAAGCTTTTAAGACTGATGCTGAATATCTCACTTCCCTAAGCAGGGCAACCCTAATTTTTAGTTCTCAACCTGATACAGTAAACTTTGACGAATTGTTAGCCTTGCTGCCTCTTATTAAAAAATTCGAGGATTCCCAACTACGGTTTCCTAATGTGCAGGCTTTTGAAATTACTAAAGCAAAGATGGATGTGGTTAACCTGCCTTCTGATTATTTAAGTGCAATAGTTGGCAATAAAGAAAAAGTGGAACTGTTCCTTTCAGGAAAGCTGGAACTTTCTGTAAAAAAGATAGAACGGATTTTTAAAAGGCTTCATATAAATCTTCCCGTCAATAATTAAAACCGATTGTCAATACAAGCCGTTGGCACATTATAAAGTTTATGGATAGTTAATTTTTAACTATTCCAAGCCCTTAACAATTTCTAACAGATGTTTTAAGTGTTAAAAAAAGTTAAACAGCGACTGAGCTTCTGTTTGTAAAATGCCTTTGAGTTATATTGCAACTACAAAGGCTGTTTTACGATGGAAGATACTTTACTTTTCGTTAACATGCCTATCGCTTGCTTTAATTTACGATTACAGTGGTCTATTATGAAATCAGTGGTGGCTTTAGAACTAATGAAAACCAGAATACAAATGCTTTTAGTTTTTTACACAAGCACACTTCCCTAAAGCATAGGCTTTTCATTAGTATTGGCAGTAATTGGATGCCCTGCGCCTTTTCGTAATTTCGGTATCGCACTGATGACCGGGGGAACAGTAATCGGTCTCCTTTATAAAGAAATTTCTCATAAAAACGAGTATTACTTTTATTATAATAAGTGCATTTCTAAACTATCCCTACTGTTATCCTGCACCGCTTTTAACATATTGTTTGGAATAATTCTCTTTCTCGTGCAATCCTATGTCTAATCTTCTGGAAGTAGACAGTGTCACAAAGGCGTTTGGATATAACCAGGTGCTTACAGATATCTACGTGAAATGCAGGACAGGGGAGATTATAGGCTTGCTTGGTAGAAATGGAACAGGGAAGTCAACTCTGCTAAAGATTATATACGGAACACAGACTGCTGATAACAGGTTTATCAGGATAAACGGAAAAGTTTATGAAAATCCTTACCTGAGTGGTCTGCTTGCCTACCTGCCACAAGATTCATTCTTACCCAAACAGCTGACTATTTTTAAAGTCATCCAATTATACCTTGGCACAATAAGTATTACCACTTTTGCAAAAGATGAAATAATAGGCCCCTTACTTCAAAGTAAAGTAAGTTCCTTATCAGGAGGGGAGCTAAGATACCTGGAAATTAAACTGCTACTGAACCTACCTGCTATGTTCGTATTGTTAGACGAACCTTTTAATGGTATTGCCCCGGTCGTAATAGAGCATTTAAAGGAAATGATCCAAGAGCACGCGAAAACGAAAGGTATTATCCTTACCGATCATGATTGCAGGAACGTGCTGGATGTAGCAGACAGCCATTACTTGTTATATGACGGTGGTATTAAGCACATTGAGAACAAGGATGATTTAGTTAGCTGGGGATATTTGTCAGAAGATCATTAAGCGTGATTGGGGTACTTTTCTTTTTGCTGATCTATCCCATTAACAATAGTATTCTAAGCAGGCTAATTATAGTATAATTATTTCAAGATGTTCATTTGTATTATATACCTTTCTTTCTTTTTATAGCTTCTGCAAATTATTTAAAGGTTACCGACTAATTTAAATACATAAGATAGAGCAGTAACAAATAGAAATAACTGTAGTCTGTAAAGACCGGGCTGACGCAAGGGAGACAAATAGAATATTGATGATGTTTACTGCAAAAGCCGCTCGTACCTTTCAAATTGTAATTAAAGGATATTTTTGATATGAAATTAGAGATCAGCTCCCTTTCGAAAACATACGCCAACGGGGTACGGGCGCTAAAGGACGTTTCCTTAACCCTGAACAACGGGATGTTCGGTTTACTTGGCCCAAACGGCGCGGGCAAGTCCTCCTTGATGCGAACAATAGCTACGCTTCAAGAAGCAGATAGCGGAAGTGTTTTTTTAGACGGCCTGGATGTTCTGAAAAGTAAAACAGAGGTAAGACAGCTTTTGGGATATTTGCCCCAGGAATTCGGGGTATATCCAAAAATTTCAGCAGAGCGGATGCTGGACCATGTTGCACAGTTAAAAGGCGTTGGTGACAAAGGGGAACGGAAAGAATTGGTAGCAGCATTACTGGACAATGTCAACCTGGCTAAAGACAAAAAGAAAAACTTGGGTACTTACTCAGGTGGGATGAAACAGCGCTTTGGTATTGCACAGGCATTGATCGGAAACCCTAAACTAATTATTGTCGATGAGCCAACTGCCGGGCTAGACCCGGCTGAACGGAACCGCTTTTATAACCTTTTAAGCCAGTTAGGTGAAAATACCATCGTAATCCTTTCCACACATATTGTGGAAGATGTCAGCACTTTGTGTTCAAATTTTGCCATTATTTTCCTGGGGGAAGTATTGTACGCCGGTCAGCCCGATTCGGCTGTAGCTGAACTGGAAGGGAAAATATTTACCAAAGCCATCGATAAAACAGAATTGGAAAGCTACCAGGGCGATTTCAAAGTAATCTCCACACAGCTAAAGACCGGCAAACTGCACATCCGGATTTTCCGGGACATAGATCCGGGACGAAATTTTGTTCCCGCTGTTCCCAACCTCGAAGATGTTTATTTCAGCAATATCGCTTCCCGTACCGATGTGAACACGATTTAAACTTTCATCAAGCTTACCGCCCTTATGTTCTGGAAAATATTTGTTTTTGAAGTTCAAAACAGGCTTAGAAGCCCTGCAGTTTACGTTTACTTTGCTGCTGCATTTATTTTTATTACCTTTTCTTTTGCTACGGGCGCATTACCAGTGGGAGAAAAAGAGCATATTAATAGCCCTATGCTGATCGCATTTTCCATGGGCTACATCTCGATCATCATGATGGTAGTCACCTCAGCCATTATGGGAATGCCATTGTACAAAGACATCGAATATAATACCAAAGATTACTACCTTACTTATCCTATCACCCGGGTCGGCTATTTTTGGGGCCGTTACTTTAGTTCCTTACTATTTGTATTGCTTATTGGATTTGGGGTAATCTTGGGCGTATATGCCGGCACCAAAGTTGGACCTGCCCTGAAATTAAACCCTGTAAGCAGGTATGGTCCAAACTACCTGGAATATTATCTGCAACCGTTTTTGCTTATCGGAGTGCCCAATCTTATTTTTACTTCTTCTGTTTTTTACGGCCTGGTTGCGCTCACCAGGAACATTAAGGTGATCTACAGCAGTGGGATTATTTTATTCTTAGGCTATGTCATAGCTACCTTCTTTTTGGCGCGTACCAGTAACGAGGCTATTATCAACCTGGCCGACCCATTTGCATTCAGCGGTGTCCGTCTGCAGCACCTCAGTTCAAATGACCAGGTTAGGAGCACAACGATGGTTGCTTT
>CAZZVO010000020.1:0-24813 GCA_964657505.1 uncultured Mucilaginibacter sp. | reverse complement strand
TTACGGCATGGGCACAGGCAGTTTTTCTGCGGGGAGAAGTGCGGCTTCGGCAAGTATCCAAATGCTGGCCGACGGCACTTACACGATTCAATGCGCCACAAGTGATATTGGCCCGGGAACCGCAACTGCAATGGTGCAAATTGCATCAGACGTGTTGCAGATTCCTGCGAATAAAATCAGATTCCAATTGGGTAATTCTTCTTTCCCAAAAGCACCGAGCCAAGGCGGCTCTTCCACGCTTTCTACGGTCGGCTCTGCGGTTACTGCAGTTTGCATTTCCCTGAAACAAAAATTAGGCGAACTGGCCATTACACAAGGTGAATCTGCTTCTGTAAAACCGGGAGATTTGGTTTTTGAAAACGGACAAATCTCGTCCAAAGACCAATCCATCAAAATTAATTATGCTGATGTTTTAAAGCAGCACAACTTGCCATCGCTTGAGGTGACGGAAGAATCGCATGCGGGAGACGAACGTAAAAAATATTCTTTCTACTCTTTTTCCGTGCATTTTGTAGAAGTGCACGTGCATCCTGAAACTGGCGAAGTAAAAGTAAAAAGGGTAGTTAGCTGCGCAGATGCCGGTAAAATCATCAATCATAAAACAGCCGGCAGCCAGGTTATTGGCGGCGCGATTGGTGGAATCGGGATGGCTTTGATGGAAGAAGCAGTCATAGACAACCGTTTTGGCCGCTACGTAAACAACAACTTTGCAGATTACCATGTGCCGGTCCATGCTGATATTCCTGCTATCGATGCTGTTTTTATCGATAAAAAAGATATGTACATCAACCCAATGGGATCAAAAGGTGTTGGCGAAATTTCCCTGATCGGGATGGCAGCGGCCGTAGCCAACGCCGTTTTTCATGCTACGGGTAAACGTGTCCGCGATTTGCCGATAACGCCGGATAAGTTGATTTAGGGGCGAGGTGTTAGGTATGAGGTTTGAGGAATTATGCCATCAATTTAAAAACATTATTGATTAGGCAATTTGGTCTAAACATTTTTGTAAAACTTGGGCAAATTCTTTGTCGTTTGGTGGTGCGAAGATATAGTTGTGATCGCCGGGGATATCGTGAACGCGAACTCCTTTTAGTGCATATTTTGTCCAGCCGAGATACTTTGGATCATCCATATAATAAGTCCTGACCTTGGCACGGAACACATCAATTGTACCATCATAAGGTTTAAGAACATAGTTATCGGCGGCTTTCTGGTTCATCACATCGATTTCGTTCGAGTAACCGAAGAAACCGATGTTGTTTCTGTGTTTGCCGTAATTCAATTTCCAGTAATACGTTTTCAACCTCATGTTCATCATCGTTGATTTGTATTTGAACGTGCTAACCGGACTTTTAACTAGCAGGTAAACTGTGTAAACAAAGCGGAGGATGGAGTAGCGTATTTTATTATAAAGCCGGATGTGGATCGGGTAAACAGAAGGCGACTGGTCTGCATACGAATCAAAAAGTGCCAGCAGTTTTACCTCTTTGCCCATCGCTTGGAGTTGTTTGGCCATTTCGAAAGCAATTGTACCACCAAAGGAGTAACCCGCCAACGCATAAGGCCCTTCCGGGTTTTGCTGCAAAACTTCTGTGATGTAATAGGCGGCAATATCTTCCATCCTGCCTAAAGGCGTATCGATCCCGTTTAAACCTTTGGCTTGCAAACCATAAATAGGTTGGTTTGGATCCATTTGCGTGGCTAACGTATTGAACAGCAAGATGTTTAAACCGCCGCCATGCACAATATACAATGGAATTTTGTTTCCTTTTGGCTTGATCGGGACTAATGAATTCCAGGTGATAGATTTTCCATCCATCTGCAGCAACAATGCCATCGACTCGATAGTGGAAGATTCAAACAGCGAAGCCAAAGGCAACCGATGGCCGGTTTCTCTTTCTAACTGCGCCATGATCTGGACGGCACTGAGCGAATGGCCGCCGATCTCGAAAAAGTTATCGTAAATACTGATTGTAGGGATGCCGAGTACATCAACCCAAATATCTGACACTAATTTTTCAATCGTGGTACGTGGCGCTACAAACCCGGATTTCGCTTCAACTATAGCCGAATTTGGTTTAGGCAATGCCTTGCGGTCGATTTTGTGGTTTGGTGTTAACGGAAATTCTGGCAAAAGCACAATATGGGCGGGTAGCATAAAATAAGGCAATGCTTCTTTTAACGCTGCTTTCCATGTGCCGATCCACTCTTTTTTATTGCTTTCTGTAACCAGCGGGGCAACAACATAAGCGATTAGTTGCTGGTTGCCTGGCTGGTCTTCGCGGGCAATAACTACAGCCTGACTGATGTTTTCCAGGCGGGAAAGCTGCGCTTCTATTTCGCCAAGTTCTATCCGGTGCCCTCGTATTTTAACCTGATGGTCTGCCCGGCCTAAAAACTCGATTTCCCCGTTTTCCAAAAAACGGCCTACATCACCGGTACGGTACATTTTTTTGCCCGGTGTTTCATTATAAATATCATTCGGGAAACGTGCTACCGTTAACTCCGGCTGGTTTAGATAGCCTCTTGCCACGCCATCGCCTGCAATAAATAGCTCGCCAATTTCTCCTTCTTCCGTTAAATGCAACTGATTGTCAAGGATATAAACCTGTGTATTATCAATCGGGCGGCCAATCGTGATAACGGCATCTTCAGCAAAAATCTGTTTTCCGGTCGAATAAATAGTTGTTTCTGTTGGCCCGTACATGTTCCAAAGTCCGCTGCAAACTGCAACTAATTTTTTGGCCAGGTCTGGCTGTAAGGCTTCTCCGCAGCAAAAAACCTTGATCGGCAAATTATCTTCCCAGCCGGCTTCAAGCAACATGCCGAAAGTAGGAGGAGTTGCCTGGATCAAACTAACCCCGGCAGACCGGATCAGCTTTAACAATTCATAGCCGTCTTTGGCGGTTTGGGTGTCTGCCATCACCATTTGCGCACCGCTGATTAAGGGCAGAAAAAGTTCCAAACCTGCAATATCAAAAGAAATGGTGGATATAGCCAGCATACGGTCATCCGTAGTAATGCCAGGCCATTTCTGGATACTGTTTAGCAAATTAACAATGCTGTGGTGCTCCACCTGGACGCCTTTTGGTTGACCGGTTGAACCAGATGTGTATAATAAATAAGCAAGATCAGTACCGCTGATTTGGATCTCCAGGTTTTTTGTGGAGAAAGAATCAAGCTCCGGCAGCACATCTTCCAGCAACAATTCTTCTGCATCCGACGAAAAATTCCCCTCATATTTTTTGTTCGCCAGTAATAGCTTCGCACCAGAATCTTTCAGCATAAAATTAATCCGCTCTTGCGGATAAGTTGGGTCGAGCGGAACATAAGCTGCGCCGGTTTTCATCACCGCCAAAATGGTGGCCACTAATTCTATCGAACGATCCATCGCCACCGCAACCAAATTGCCCTTACCAATTCCTTTTTTTAGGAGGAAACCTGCCATCTGGTTGGATTTGGAAAGCAGCCAGCCGTTGGTAACACTTGTGCCATGAAAGTGGATTGCTGTTTTTACCGCATGTTTTTTTAGGCTTTTACTGATCAAATCCGGAAGCGGTTCCTGCGGATAAGATGCCGCTGTTGAATTCCATTTTTTCAGGTTTTCGCTTAAACCGGTTTTGGGGGGAAGGGAAATACTTTTGATGGAACGGTCTGGCTCCTGCGAAATGATTTGCAGCAGGTTTTCAAAACTATCCATCATCCAACGGATGGTTTCAGGTTTAAAAAGCTGCGTATTGTAGGACCATTCAAGCGTTAATTCCTGTTCACTTCCGCTTGCGTTCAAAAAAATCTCGAAAGTTTCAAAAGACCGCGGATTGTAATACAGATGATGCGTTAAACCTTTAAAAGCCACGCCATCGTCCATGTTCATATCCATATTGAACACCACGGGCACAAGCGGAATCCGGGTTACATCACGCTGGAAATGAAGCAATTTAAGCAAAGTACCTAAGCTAAACTGCTGATGCTCCAGCGCATCCAGGGTTTCTTTTTTTCTTTGTTTGAGGTAAGCGCTAAAGGTCAATGCTTCGTTTAGCACACTTTTTATGGGAAGCAGGTTTACGCAATGGCCAGTCAGCCCGTAATAACCGGAAGCCGCCTGCCCTGCCGCCGGAAGGCCAAGCACCACTTCCTGCTGCCCAGTTAATTTGTGGAGCAAAAGTTCGAAAGCCGAAAGCAGCGTAACCACAAAACTACAACCGGCTTTGGCACCTGCTTTTTTGATAGCCGAGGCAAGTTGCGGGTCTAATTTGTAGTCATCGCGCCTGCTTTTATAGGTGCGTGTTTCAGCGCGCGGAAAATCTATCGGCAGTTCTGTAACCGGTATTTTTTTTTCAAACTGATTGAGCCAGAACTGTTTCGTTTCCTGATATTCTTTAGTCTCCGCATATTCCAACTGCTCGGTAATGTACTGGCTCATTTGCGGCGGTTGGGGCAAATCCGGTTGCTGCCCTTGCTGATAAGCTGAGTACAGTTTGCTCAAATCCTGCAATAAAATACCTAAGGACCAGCCATCACAAACAATGTGGTGAGCACTAAAAGTGAAATAATGTTGCTGTGCGGCAAGTTTAAAAATCGCCGTACGAAACAGCGGCCCGGCTTCTAAATCGTAAATTTGACCGGCATCCTGCTGCAAAAACTGTTTAATAAATTCCCGTTGATCTAACTGATTTTGAGCTGATAAATCATGATAAACAAGGTTTAAAGGCTGGTTTGGATAGATCGTGATCTTCGATCCATCGCTTCTAAAAGTGCTGCGTAATGATTCGTGCCTTAAAATCAAATCCTGCAAAGCCAGGCGCAAGGCATTCTGGTCGAACTGTCCGTTCAATAGTAACGAAACAGACTCGTTGTAAGAGCGGTTGGCATCGTCTCCGCCTAATTTACAGGAAAGCCAAATTTCTTCCTGCGGTTTAGAAAGCGGAACCTGGAAATCTTTTTCCTTTTCTGCAAAAGGGTCAAAATCAACAGGTTCTAAATAATATGTTTGTGTAAGTGTACTCAAACTGATTGATTTTGTTTAACCTGTAAATATTTGCCAGCTTGGTCCGGGTTTTCGATAAACCATGCCGGGTTGCCATCTTTATCTTTTCCTAACCTGGCACCTGGAACTGGCGGTGCTTCTTTTATCGCACTAATTTTTGACGGAGCTGGTTTTGAATTGTTAAATCCCAAGAAACCGGCTGCTGCCATTTCCAAAGCACTTTCTTCAAACACTTTGGCTATTTGGTTTACTTCCGAAGTTGTGTGTGCCTGGGATAAAAAGCAGGGGAAATTATCCCAGATGTGGATTCCTTTTAGCCGCATCAGCGTAAATAACAGCTCGTTATGTTTGTGTTCCTGTTTAAATTTGATCTTCCACAAAGAACCAAAACCAACTACATTTATCGGCAGGTGATGCTTAACGCAAGTTTCATTCATTGCTTCTACCAGCCCATTTGCTGTAGCGTTGATTCTTTGCTGAAGTTCCGGGCCTTGTTCTTTTAAATAAGTTAAAGTGGCTTTGGTAGCAGCTAAAGTTAGCGGATGCCTTACAAAAGTCCCGGCAAAATAGGTAACGCCAACTTCGGGTTTAGAATCGTCGCCGTATTGCCAAAAACCACCGTCCAACGCATCCATAAAGTGTTTTTTTCCGGCAATTACGCCGACAGATAATCCGCCGCCGATCACTTTTCCATAAGTGCCCAAGTCCGCTTTTACGCCAAACAAAGCTTGCGCGCCGCCGGGATGCATCCTGAAACCGGTAATTACTTCATCAAAAATCAATGTCGTTCCTGCTTCTTCCGTAATCTTT
Source organism: uncultured Mucilaginibacter sp. (assembly GCA_964657505.1). Lineage (GTDB taxonomy): Bacteria > Bacteroidota > Bacteroidia > Sphingobacteriales > Sphingobacteriaceae > Mucilaginibacter_A. Next base: position 19,016 of record CAZZVO010000020.1, on the reverse strand, counting down.
CGAAGCTCTTTTAAAAACTCCACCGGTTGAAATTCTGGCCGGCGACTTTGCACAGGTTCTACCAAAACTGCTGCCAGTTCGTGTGCACGTTCGCGGATGATTTTTAAGGATTCGTCCGTTCCATAATCCAGGATCAGCATGTTCTGCACCGCTTCCGGCATAATTCCCGGTGCTGCCGGAACAGACCTTAAACTTTTAGTTCCGCGGACAATCACTTCATCAATAATGCCATGATAAGAACCCGAAAAAGCCACAATCAGCGAACGGCCGGTTACCGTTCGTGCAATCCGCATCGCACCTAAAACCGCTTCAGAACCGGTATTGCATAAAGCGGCACGGTCGGCACCGGTAAAACCACAAATCAGTTCGCATACTTCGCCGGCCAATTGGTGCTGCGGGCCAACTTCGTAACCGTCTTCTATCTGGTTTTGCAAAGCTTTTTTAACAATATCGGGCTGGTAACCTAAGAAATTACTGCCAAATCCGTTTAAAGCATCAATGTATTCGTTGCCATCAATATCCCATAAATGGCTTCCCAACGATCGTTTTACTATAATCGGATAAACGATTTCTTTGGTGGCCGGACTAAACCCGGAAACCACACGCGGATCGGCCATAAAAGCACGGTTTCGCTGCGTTTCGGCTTTGCTTTTGGCTGTTTTCTGGTTGTATTGAACAGTCAGGTTTTTGATAAATTCCTGCTGATCTAAAGTCAATTCAGCATTTTCCCTTTGGATGCGTGCCGTTGCGCCAAACGGTTTTTTAATTTCTATTTCTTCCTCTGGGGATAATTGCAGCGCAACTGGTTTCCGGTCTGTAAAAACGGATGCTTCTTTTACCGGTGCTTTTTTATCATCCTGCAACAAATTAATTTGCTGCGAAATTAGCTGAATTTGCTGGGCTAGTAAATTAAGTACAGTTGATGGTTCATGGCTAATGGCTGATGGTTCATGGTTGACGGCCAGTGGCTGATGGCCGATTGCCGATTGCTGATTGCTGACACCTGATGGCATCTTCGTTTCCAGGTAAGCAGCCAGTGTTTCTATCGTATCAAAATTTTCATTTAAATTCCTGAAAGAAACCGGAACGTTAAACTTTTTAGTTAACGAAATGGAAATTTGTGTAAGCAAAAGCGAATCAAAACCCATTTCTATAAACGTGCTGCCGGGTTGCATTTCTTGCATTTCAATACCCGAAGCTTCATACAAAATCGTTTTGATTTGCTCTGTTAAACGGTTTGTCATCATTATTTTGTTTTGTTCTGGTTGGGTATTTTGTGCCGAAGTAATTTCTATTTTTTGCGCTTCCGGAATATTTTCTGGCCGAAGCGCGGCAACAGGATTTACCCAGCACTTTTTATAATCGTAAGCGTAAGGCGGCAATTCGATTTTCTTTCTGGTTTGTCCGGCATAAAAAGCTTTCCAATCCGGTTTAAAACCTGCTGACCAAAGCTGTCCGAGCACTTTCAGCATGCTTTCGTAAACGGTTTCTTTTTCTCCTGAAACGGATACAGCATTGGCAAAAGTTACATTTTTGGCAGTGATTTTTTGGCGGACTAAAGGTGCTAAACTATTGCCTGGACCAACACTGATCAGGAAGTTATGATCATCATTCAGCAAAACATCCACCGCATCAGCAAATAAAACCGTTCTTCGTATTTGTGCCAACCAATAAGCCGTGGAAGTCGCTTCTTCAGCAGTAATTAAATTGCCGGTAACCGTAGAAACCAAAGGTATTTTAGGCGGGTTTAGCTTGATGGTTTTTACGATTGCTTCAAAAGGTTCCAAAATAGAATCCATCATCGAAGAATGAAAAGCGTGGCTGCCCTCCAGCAAACGGCTCGGAATTTCCTTTGCAGATAAAACATCGGTAAAAGAAGCAATGGCTTCAGTTTCACCGGAAACCACTATCACATCTTTAGCGTTAACCGCCGCGACCGATAAATCTCCTGGTAAAATTAAATCCAGTTTTTCGCGCGTAATTTTGATGGCCAACATGCTTCCACCGGGCAAGGCGTGCATCAGTTTACATCTTGCAGTTACCAATTTTATGGCATCCTGCAGATTGAAAACTCCCGCTAAATGTGCTGCCATGAATTCGCCCAAACTGTGGCCAACAACTGCTTCGGACTGTAAACCCCAACTCGCCCACAATTTTGCCATGGCATATTGCATTGTAAAAACAGCAGGCTGGGCGTATAAAGTTTGGTTCAGTTTTTCTGCGGAAGCAAGAATATTAATTGAATCAGGATAGATGACCTTTCGGATATCTTCCCCCAAATCCGGCAACATCCACAAAGCACATTCATCAACAGCTTCCCTAAAAATGGTTTCCTGCTGATACAATTCCAGGTTCATATTAACAGATTGCGAACCTTGTCCCGGGAACAGCAATGCTACTTTTAGCGTATTATTTTTGAGGTTTTTTTGAACAGGTTTCTTTGCCGAAGCTTCCAGCTTTTCCTGCAAATCCTGCCAATCAGAAACCACCAGGAAATTTCGGAAATTAAAATCTTCGCGGGTTTGATGCAAAGTGTAAGCAATATTTGCCGGAACAGTTTCAGGATCTTGAACGAGGTGATAGATTAAACGCTGCGTGTAACTTTGCAAACTGCTTTCCGTTTTTGCCGACCAGCTAACTAAATATGCAGGTTTGGTTTCGGTTTCAACAATTTCAGGTTGAAGGTATTCCTCCAAAATCACATGCACATTTGTTCCGCCAACACCAAAAGCACTTACACCAGCTCGGCGGGTTTCTGCTACATTCCAGTCGGTTAAAGTTGCGTTTACAAAAAACGGACTATGTGCAAAATCTATGTTTGGGTTTGGCTGATCGTAGTTAATCGAAGCCGGAATTTGCTGATGATGCAAGGCCAGCGCAGTTTTGATAAAACCGGCGACACCGGCAGCGGCAGTTGTATGCCCGAAATTACTTTTTACAGAACCAATGGCACAAAACTGGTTAAAATCTTGCTTGCCGAAAGCCAATTTTAAACCTTCAATCTCAATCGGATCGCCAATTGGCGTGGCCGTTCCATGCGTTTCGATGTAGGAAATATAACTTGCTTCCACCTGAGCATCTTCCAGTGCTTGCGCAATTGCATCCGCCTGCCCTGCTGCACTTGGCGCGGTAAAGCTGCTTTTGCCGGAACCGTCGTTATTTACGCCTGCTCCTTTTAGCACGGCAAAAATAGTATCGCCGTCGCGCTGCGCATCTTCCAAACTTTTTAAAAGTACTACGCCTGCGCCATCGCTAAAAACGGTGCCTTTTGCATCGGCATCAAAAGGGCGCGAATGCCCGTCTTTGCTAAACATCGCGCCATCCTGGTACAAACTTCCGCTTTTGATGGGCGAAGTAATGGCCGCCGCGCCAGCTAAAGCAACCGAACATTGTCCGTTGCGGATACTTTCTGCCGCTTGCGTAATGGCCAAAAGCCCGGTAGAGCAAGCTGCATAAACGCTTACAGCCGGTCCTTTTAAGTTTAATTCGAAAGCAGTCCGGCTGGCAATGTAATCCTTTTCGTTCAAAGACATCACCTGGAAACTGCCTAAATTTTCTATTTTTTCCGCATTTGAAAGTACATTGTTGATGTAATAACTATTGTTCCCGGTTCCAGCAAAAACGCCCGTTGTACCCGAATATTTATCGGGAAGATGGCCGGTTGTTTCTAAAACTTCGCGTGCTAATTCTAAAAAAACACGTTGCTGCGGGTCCATTAATTCGGCAGCTTTTGGGTTAATGTTGAAGAATAAAGCATCAAATTCATCCGCCTTTTCAATAACGCCACGCGCTTTTACGTAAAGCGGATTATTTTTTAAAGTTGAAGGAATGGAAGAATCCAATTCTTCATTTGTAAAAAAACTGGTGGTTTCTTTGCCGTTTTTCAGCAAATCCCAAAACTCGCTGATGTTATTGGCGCCTGGAAAACGACAAGACATTCCAATCACAGCAACCGCTTTATTGATGCTTCTTTTACCGGTGTTTTTTTGTGGCCGAAGCAAAGTTTCTTCTCCATCAACCCAAAATTTGGCAATGCTACTGATGGTTGGATATTGATATAATTTGGTAACCGGCAAAATATATTGCCATTTCTCTTTTAACGCAGCAATAGATTTTAACGCCAACAGGGAATTTCCGCCTAACTCAAAAAAACTGTCGTTAGTGCCGATTTCTTCAATCTGCAAAAGTTCTGACCAGCACTTTGCAATCCTTTTTTCTATTTCAGTTTCCGGCTTTTTGTAAAGTGAAGAAAGTTCCGGCCGTTTAAAATCCGGTGCGGGCAATTGCTTTTTATCTACTTTGCCGCTGCTGGTAAAGGGCAATTGTTTTAGCCAGATAAAAGCAGCAGGCATCATATAATCCGGCAATTTTTGGGCGATGGTTTCCCTTAAAATAGTAGCATCCTGCTGATCACCGGAAGCAACCAGATAAGCAACCAAACGTGTTAAACCGGGCACATCTTCACGCGCAACGACTACAGATTGTTTTACAAAAGCAGATTGGTTCAACAAGGTTTCTATTTCTCCCGGCTCAATGCGGTAACCGCGGATTTTAATTTGCTGGTCTTTTCTCCCCAGAAAATCTACATTGCCATCGGAAAGTATTTTGGCCAAGTCGCCCGTACGGTAAATGCGCAATGCTTCTTTTACCGGGTTAAAAATGTCAGGGAATTTTTCTGCAGTAAGCTGCGGCTGGTTGAGATAACCTTGCGCCAGGCAAGCTCCGGCAAGGCAAAGTTCGCCTGTTTTGTCTGCTGTAACCGGATTTAAATCTTCATCCAAAATCAAAACCGAAACGCCATCGATTGCTTTTCCGATGGAAGGCAAATCGGGCCAGTTTTGCGGATCGCCATCCAGTTTTAATTCTGTTACCACGTGGCATTCTGTCGGTCCGTATTGGTTAAACAGAACACAACCTGGCAAAGCTGAAAAGAATTTGCGGACGTGTGGCGTGATCTTTAGTTGTTCGCCAGCCGTGATTACTTCCTTCAAACAAGAAGGAAAAATATGGTTGGAAACAGCCGCTTCCGTTAAATATTGCAAAGCGACAAATGGCAAAAACAAACGGTTTATTTGCTGGCTTTCAATAAATTGTAACAGCAGGTTTGGGTCGAGACGTTCGTTATCGTTCAGCAAAACTAAATGTCCGCCTGTGCAAAGCGTGGCAAAAATCTCCTGGAAAGAAACGTCAAAACTTAAAGGCGCAAATTGCAAAGTGCGGGAATTTTCATTTGCAACCGAATGCTGTTTTTGCCAAGTAATTAAATTTACCATTGCGGCATGGCCCATACAAACGCCTTTCGGCGTGCCGGTAGAACCAGAAGTATAAAGCACGTAAGCTAAATCGCCTTGGATTATGTTTGAAACGGCTTCAACTATTTCTTCTTTTGGTTGGATAATCGAAAGCCCGAGTTGTTCAAAAAATGGTTTTTCATCTTCCGGGGATAAACAAAATTTCGTCCCGGAATCTGTAATTAATTGTTTTAAACGGTCTGTAGGATAAGTTGGGTCGAGCGGCAAATATGCTTTTCCGGCTTTTAAAATTGCCAAAACACCAACAATCATTTCTATGGAACGGGTGGTGCTAATGGCAATGATATCCGAAGAAAAAGCAACCTGACTGATAACTTGAGTCAATTGATTAGCCGCTTGCTCTAATTCCAGATAGGTTAACTGTTTTTTAGCAATTGAAACAGCTACAGCACCAGCCGTTTGCGACGCCTGTTCTTGAAAAAGATGGTGTATAAAACGAAAATGTTTTTCACCATGATATTCTGCTGCGTAATTAGCTACCATTCTGCACAAGCGGTTTTAGCTTCAAAAGAAGCACTATGAAGCATTCTTATACGGGTCACTTCTTTTTTTGGTTATTAATTTTGCGTTGAATGTTATATTTTGCGCAGAGCGAAAAACTGCACCAAAAAAATATTTAAAACGGATGCTGTTTTTATCGCATCAAAATAAAATAGCCTTACTTTGATCTATAATTTCCTTGCATATTTAGCAAATTAGGAAGAAAAAAACAAAGCGTACCAATCTGAAAAGCGGTTAAGCCGTAAAATTGAAAATAGAAAGATGCCTGAAGAAAAAATAATTTTAGACGATAAAATACACTGGTATAAAGATGCGGTGATCTACGAAGTGCATGTTAAAGCATTTTGCGATGGCACCGGCGACGGCATCGGTGATTTTGAAGGTTTGCTGCAAAAGCTGGATTACCTGCAGGATTTGGGCATTACCGCCATTTGGCTGCTACCGTTTTATCCTTCGCCATTGCGAGATGATGGTTACGATATTGCTGATTATTACACCATTAACCCGGCTTACGGCAACATCAAACAATTTAAATTGCTGCTGAAAGAAGCACACGAACGCGGTTTAAAAGTAATTGCCGAGCTGGTGATCAACCATACTTCGGATCAGCATCCCTGGTTTCAACGGGCGCGAAAAGCACCGCAAGGATCGGATCACCGCAATTATTATGTTTGGACGGACGACATCAGACAGTTTGAGGATGCACGGATTATCTTCCAGGATTTTGAAGCTTCTAATTGGACCTGGGACCCAATTGCTAAGCAGTATTATTGGCACCGGTTTTTTCATCATCAGCCAGACCTTAATTACGACAATCCTTCTGTGCAGGAGGAGGTTTTCAAAATTGTAGATTACTGGTGCAAGTTAGGCGTAGATGGTTTTCGGTTGGATGCTGTGCCATATTTATTCGAGCGTGATGGCACTAATTGCGAAAACCTGCCCGAAACCCACGCTTATTTAAAAAAGCTGCGGAAATATGTAGATGAGCATTTCCCCGGAACACTGCTGCTGGCCGAGGCAAACATGTGGCCGGAAGATGCCGCTGCTTATTTTGGCGATGGTGATGAATGCCAGATGAACTACCATTTCCCGGTGATGCCGCGCATGTTTATGGCCGTACAAATGGAAGACCGTTACCCATTGACGGATATTTTCGACCAAACTCCGGCTATTCCCGACAATTGCCAATGGGCTATTTTCCTTAGAAATCATGATGAACTTACATTGGAAATGGTGACCGACGAGGAGCGCGATTATATGTATAACACTTACGTGAAAAACCCGAAAGCGCGCATTAATCTGGGTATTCGTCACCGTTTGGCACCGCTGCTGGAAAATAACCGCAACAAAATCGAATTGCTAAATAGTTTACTTTTTACACTTCCCGGCACGCCGGTTTTGTATTATGGTGATGAAATTGGCATGGGCGATAATTTTTATCTCGGCGATCGCGATGGTGTTAGAACACCCATGCAATGGACTTCGGATAGGAATGCCGGTTTTTCCCAGGCCAATCCGCAACGGCTTTATTTGCCGCTGATTCTGGATCCGCAGTACAATTACGAATCGGTTAATGTAGAGCTTCAGTCCCAAAACACTTCTTCTTTATTGTGGTGGACGAAACGCATGATCTCCACCCGAAAAAAATACAAAGCTTTTGGCCGCGGCGATTTGCAATTTATCGCCACCGAAAATGCCAAAGTGCTGGTTTACACCCGCACTTATCAGGAACAGGTAATGCTGATTGTGGCCAACTTATCGCGTTACCCTCAAGCTGCCGAATTGGATTTGGAGGCTTACCAGGGATTTGTGCCGGTGGAAATTATGAGTAAAAACCGTTTCCCGGCGGTAAAAAAAGACCAGCCGTACTTTTTCACTTTGGGCGCGCATGCCTGCCAATGTTTTGAGCTGGTAAAAGAAGTAGTTGCTACAGCAGTTGCTTCTGCATTGCCTTTGATGGAGATTTTGCATTGGAAAAACATCATCCAAAAAGAAGCTTTGCAGCAAATAGAAAACAATATTTTGCCCGGCTACCTATTGCAAATGCCTTGGTTTGATGGCAAAGAAAAAGGTGTAGAAAACATCAAAGTTATAGACATTGCAGAAGTACAGTTGACAGAACGCAGCGCATTTTATCTACTGATCGAGGTTTCTTACCAAAATAGTTTGGCAGAAAAATTCCAACTGCCTATTGCCTATGGCACTCCAAAATTCTCCGCCAAAATTCAAAGCACTTATCCGCAGGCTATTTTGGCGCGCTTGATTATCAATGGCGAAGAAGGCATTTTGTACGATGCCATTTACGGCTATCACTTGCAAACCGCTATTCTGGAATTGGCCAGTCATCACCATAATATCAATCTAAATGATAGCGAATTGATTTTCCGCGGGAATAAATTAGTGAAAAATTACCTGGCCGAACAAGAAAAGATCAGGCCGCGCATCCTTTCTGCCACGCAGGCAAACACCATGATCATTTACGATAATGTGTTTTGCATCAAAATTTTCAGGAAGCTGGATTATGTGATCAATTCTGATCTGGAAATTGTGCGCTTCCTCACTACGCACACTCATTTTAGGAACACGCCAGCTTTGGAAGGGTCGATAGAATGGAAATTCCCAAATGGCAACCTGGTTTTGGGGATGATGCAGGAAGTGGTGCAAAGCAACAGTGATGGCTGGACATACATGCTGGACCGAATGACGGATTTTAACGAGCGCGTTCTCGCTTTGCCCGCTGTTCCGCCGGTTTTATTGGCTTCGGAAGGGACACTTACCGATTCTTTGCTTTATAAAGATCTGCCCGCTTACCTGACGGAACTGTTTGACAGCATGCTTGCCAACCGCATCCAAACACTTGGCAAACGGACCGGGGAACTGCATTTGGCGCTGGCGTCCGGCACCAACTTTCCGGAGTTTGCGCCCGAGGAATATTCGTTGCATTACCAGCGTTCGCTGTATTCTGGTTTGCAGGCTTTGGTGCGCACCTCGTTCCAATTACTTAACAGCAAGCTGGCCAATTTGCCCGATGATGTAAAAGCAGAGGCAAAAGAAGTATTGGAACTGAAGCAAAGTATCCTCCAAATTTTTAAAACGGTTTACAGTAAAAGGATTGAGGTTGATAAAATCCGCGTACACGGCGACTACAACTTGGAACAGGTTCTATTTACCGGGAAAGATTTTTACATACTGGATTTTGAAGGAAACCCGGACCGGCGCTTCAGCATACGACGCATCAAACGTTCTGCCATGCGCGATTTGGCTAGCATGGTCCGTTCTTTCAGTTACGTAGCTTACCGAAGTTTATATGCTGATAACCAAATCCGCGAAGAAGATATTGAAAAACTGCTGCCTTTTGCCGAGCAATGGTACCATTACGCCAGCGGTTTTTTTATAAAAGCTTATTTAGATACCGTAAAAGATGCCGCTTTTGTACCGAAAGACAAAGAAGGATTGGATATTTTAATGCAGGTTTTCCTGCTGGAAAAAGCTTTAAACGAATTGGTTTACGAATTAAACAACCGCCCCGATTGGATAATTATCCCATTAAAAGGTATAAAACATTTGGTTAAAAACAACATGGGAAAAGTGTAGCATTTAATTAAAGCATCACTTTTACGTTAACAGTTTTAGGGTGATAAAAGAAGCATGTTGCATACTTCTTTTATCACCCTAAATTATACTACAACTTCTCTTTTTAGGAATTGATGTTGAAGTTTTAATTCCAGGTTTCAAAAGGTTTACTTGAAAGTTTCTATTAACATCGATTCCATAATTAGATTTGACTTCCCCACAAAACTCACTCAATTTACTTCCCATTTTTCACATAATCTTTTAAGTAGCCACATTCTGCTAAAGCTTCTTTATAATATCTGGTTTTAGCATAACGGCTTTTCAGCTCTGCAAAATATTTCCCGGCGGGAGGAATCATGCCTTCTGCATTGTACGAGTTTTTTTCAAACGCCATAGTGTAAAACGAATTGTGCTCGCATTTAGCCGCCATAAAAGTGCACTCCGCTTTTTGTTCGGCAGTAAGCGCATTCCTACGGGCAATTAAATAATACTTTTCCGCAAGCTTGGAAGATGCAAACAGTTTTTGAAAAGACTTGTAAATTTCGTCGGGTTGTACCGCCCCGCTTCCGGTAATTTGGGATTCATAAAACGAACGGCAATTACCGTAATGCGTAATGTTGTAATAAGCATTAGCCAGTAAAAGTGCGCTGCCGTAAGCATTTTTACCAAATTTTAATTGCTTTTGCAGCGTTTGCAAGCGCAGCAAAAAGCTTAACGATGTATATTTTTGTTTTTGCGGTTCAGTCTGGTCGCAGTCATGGCAATCAACGATCCGGTTCGTAAACGGGTTAGCAAGGAGAATATTTTTATTGTTCCCTGTTGCTAATTTCATCAATAAAACTGCTTTATCCAGGTTCTCTTTATACACCTGCAGCGTGGCCTGGTAATAATAAATATCTGCTATTTTTAACGGGTAATATCTTAACAACACTTTCTCGTAGTCGCTTTTCACAGGTTTCTGAAGCAGCTTTTTAAGGTTTTCTACCCGGCTGCTATCCAGATAAAAATCAGTTTGATTACGAAAACAAAGCTCTTTTACCCGATTGTTTTGAGCGTGATAAAGATCAGCCAGTTTAGAGGTGCACCTGCCCAAAGCCCATTGATAACGCAGGTAGTTAACGGTATCTTTACGATCGCGCAGATCAGCAAGCCAGTTTAAAATCCCAACTAATTGATGCTCTGCTTCAGGATTTATTGCAGTTATGCTGCCCACATATAACAACGCATCTAACAACCTACCTTGCTCTTTTAACGGCCGATCGTTTGCTGGAAATTGCTGTTTGGCTTTTTTGTAGAAATCGCTTGCGACAGTATAATTGTGTTCCAGATAATTTAAATAACCGGCAGCCAGGTTCCAGAAATATGGTTTTGCAGTATTGTTTTTTAGCGCGATACCATCTATCAGCTTAAGTTCAGATGCAGCTTTAAGATTAGCAGAATCAGTTTTTGCACTATCCGGCTGCGAATCTTCTTTAATGTTGATCAACCGGCTCAATAACAAATCCATTTTATCTGTTTTTGGGTCGAGTGCCACAATATTTCGGATTGCCCTTGCCGGATCGTATTGCATCCCAAGCAGGTGCCACAAAGTTATTTTTTCGTGATTATTTTTTGCCAGTTTCAATGTTGCCTGCCAATCTGTTTCTTCCTGCGGATGAAAACTCCACTTACTTGGGATTTTCATCTCCGAAGTATAATCGTAACACAAACTATACAAATAATTTGCCTCGGCATAGTTTTTCTGTTGATGATCATATCCGGCCAAATAACCCATCGTTCGGTAATAAATCAGGTTTTTGGGGAATTGACGTTGATAAGTGTTAAAAAAAGCCGGAAGCTGACTTTTTCCTGCGGTTGAATCATTCTTGAAATAATAACAACGTACCAATTGAAACCACAGCCTTTCTTTAATAAATTGATCGGATGGTTTTTGAAATGCCTTTAAAAGAGCTGCTTCCACATGTGTAGGTACAGTTATTGGTACCGGTTTCTCCCAATAAGAATATTGATCGCGGACGGTAAATTTTTCGCAAGCTTTTGCTAAAGAAAGATAGTTAAAAAACGCATCGGCTTGCACTTTTGAAAGTTTATTAATTTCCAAACTCAATCTGCCATTTAGCTTTTTTTGCACAGAATCTACACCGGCAACACTGGTTTTAAATAATAGAACTCTAATCGTTTCTTTGCTGATTTTACGGTTCAAATAATCATACCATTCATCAATAACCAAATCATTAAACCTGGTGTTGTTATCATCCGAATAATTGGTTCCGTAATAAGCGTTGATGTTATCATAAAAGAAAGGGGAATACTCTTTTGCAACAAAAATTTCCGGACTAAAAGCCGAGTAATCTTCCTCTCCTGCATCAGAACAAGCCAATACTACTCCTGCAACCGCTAAAATAATGGCACTAAAAATAAGCAGAAACTTCGCGGAGATCCGCTGCCTTAAATATTGATGTATTGAGGTTGGAAAGTTCATAATAAATAATGTTCCTGTTTTTTTGTGCGGGTAGATTGTTGGTCAGTTGTTGCGCGGCGGCATGCAAAGAATTTATTGTGGTTTCTTCAAGTTTAAAAATATCATTTTGTTTGATATAAACGCCCCGCAAAAAAATACTTCTTTTAGCACGGTAAATGTGATCTTTTTCAACCAAAACAAAATTATCCTGGTTATCCAATTCTACCCTTTTTATTTGTCCGTAAACTTGCAAAGCTTTTTTATTCCTGATCTGAATACTCCAGCTAAACAAGGGCAAAGCAACATCAAACGGCAAAGGATAATCTTTTAAATATGGAATATATGGCGCGGCATCTGCTTCATTATAAATGGAATTTTGCTGTTCCAAGTTTGCATTCAATTTGCCCATATTATAAAACATCAATACACCTTTGTCTACCGGCGGAACACCGGCTTGCTGTTTGTATTTTGCCTGGTGCAAGCGTATGGTTACTTCTATTGTTTTGTGGTTAATGTCTTTAAATGATTTTAAAAAAGTGAAATACTTTTGCCGGGTAGCAAGCGTCCAATCGCAATCTAATTGTATCGAAGTATAGTTTATATTTTGGCTAGATGAAATGCTGTTAACCAACTTATTACAATGAAAAGCTAAACTATCAATATCAGCATCTTTTATAACTTCAAAAGTTTTATTTCGAATATAAATTACCGGAATTATCGTAAGTTTTTTTACCGGTTGCTTAAAGTGTATAACCGCATCAGGAAAAGGTTTGGATGTTTTTTCATTCCAGTTAACGTCAAAAAAACGCACATACAATTTGCCTTGCGTTGCTTGTCGTACTATTTCTTCCTGGGATTTATTGAGTTGAAAAGTACTTTTCCAATAATAAAATGCAGTACTTGGATGACTATCTTTTTTACAAGAAACAAATGCCAATAATAACGCCGATAAAAGAGTACTGATAGACCCCAACAAACGCTTACTCTTCAACATTAATAAAGTCTTCAATTCAAATTTTTAAATTAACTTGTATTTTGAGATTTACAATTCCAAACAACAATGCTTCTTTTACCACTGTTTTTTTAGTGATAAATGAAGCATCATCATAACAATTTTATGCCGATAAAAGAAGCATCTACTTTACAAGCACCATCGATCGCACTTGTTGCAACGGGCCGTTTTGCAAACGCGCATAATACACACCCGCCGGATAAGTTTCGTTCTCAAAACTTACCTGGTGCTTGCCTTCGGTTTGCTCTTTGTCAACCAGTGTTTTTACTAATTTTCCTTCAACATTAAAAACCTGCACCAAAGTATGGCCGCCGGTAGTTTCAAAAGTAATGGTTGTGGTTGATTGAAAAGGATTTGGATAATTGCTGATCAGATTTTTGCCGGCCTGCGCATTTAAAGCGGAAACATCAGTAGAAACACAAGGCGTAGAAGCTTTAATAATTGGCAGGTTCTGGAAATCTTTTAGCAAAACATTGCTGAGCGTTGCCGACGGCACACAAAACCATTCCTGCAAAATAGAAGCGTAAACAGAACGGAAGTCGTATTGCATCGGGATGTTATCATTTACATTTATGGTAGATGCAATAACCGGACTTGTGCCCAGAACAGACCGTTGCACGGCATCGCCAAAAACAAAAAGCGGGGCCGCAGCGCCATGATCTGTCCCGCCGCTGGCGTTGGATTTTATTCTTCGGCCAAACTCAGAAAACGTCATGCCGATTACTCTTTTTGAGGCGTTTAAATAAGTAAGGTCATCCATAAAAGCTTTTACCGCTTCGGATACTTTTTGCAGCAGCATGGCGTGTGTGCCGGTTTCTGTTGCACCTGCATTTACTTGTAAAGCATGTGTATCAAAACTGCCGATGTTCACCATGTAAACCCTTGTTTTTAAACCGCCTGCAATTAAACGCGACACAATTTTTAACTGATCCGCCAGCGTATTATTTGTGGGATAGCTGCTTACCTGTTTGGTTACTTTTGCTGCCGCCGCTTTAATTACTGTTCCGTATTGCTGCGTTTGCTGGGAAACTTCGCGGATGTAAGTTAGCTCTTTCCCGGCATTGGTATTGGGTGCCGGATCCTGGATCCCGTTGATCAAATTGTAAAAATTGTTCGGGTCAGAAATTGCCATGCCCATGCTAACTGCCGGTCCTTGCATCGCCGGAGAAACAAAAGAACCGATTTGGATAGCCAGCGGATCTGGCATAATCGTGTTTGGGTAACCAACCGGGAAATTGGTATATTCCTGATTTAAGTACCGGCCTACCCAACCAGAATTTAAAATGACATCCGAATCTGAACCGGTTAACCAAATATCTGTAGCACGGAAATGTGAGAAGTTAGGTTGAGGATAACCTACTGATTGAATAACCTGCATTCGGCCATCATTAAATAAATTCTGCAAACCCGTCATCGCAGGGTGCAAACCGGTTTTTGCAAAACCATCTAAAGTGAGGATTTTACTTTTGGGGAGGACAATGTTAGAACGCGCATTTACCAGATTGTCATACTGATCCAACGGAACAACCATGTTCAAACCATCGTTACCGCCATTTAACTGGATTAAAACCAGCACGTGGTCTGTTTCTGTTGGCGCATCCGTTAAAGCTTGCAACAAAGGCGAAGCACCAAAAGCTTTAAAATTAAAACCATTGATTAAGCTGGGAAGCACTACGCCGGCCGGTGCGGTGCGGCGTATAAAGTCTCTTCTTTTCATGATAATTGGTATTCAGACAAATCCATCACATATTTTAGCATCGCTTGCAAACGGCTAAAAACAACCGTTTTAGCCATGGCGTTAGCCGTATTGGCTTTGTAAGCTGCCCAGGCATCCGTCCAATAATGATCTGATATTTGTCCTGATAAAAGAATGCTTTTCAAAAAATCCTTCAGTTGCTGCGATACCGCAATGGTGTACAGTTGTGTCAAAGTATCGCTAACCAATGCATTTGGATCGGCAGGGTTAGGCAATTTATCTGCAAAAGCAATCGGGTCGATCACAATTTTTTTACCATTTCGGGAATAACCTGTGTTGTTCATCACATCGCTTAATTGGTTACGGCGCGGCAACGTATCCGAATTGATCCAGAGTTCATGATATTGCGGCTCTTGGTAATAAGCAGGCCAGCCGGCAACGTTTGGTAGATCGCCCAGGTTTTGCTGCATGTTGGAGGCTTGCGTACGCAAATAATCCCACATGTAATATTGGTTTACATAATCTGTGGCATCCGGAAAAGCCATTTCCATTTCCCGCGATAAGCCTACTGTAAAATCAATCGGACTTTTAATTAAGCATGCTCTATTTACCGGGTCAAAAAAATGATCGCTACTAAACAAAGCCTGCAAAACAGGTTTAATTTCGTAATTGTTGCTGCGGAATATAGCTGCCAGCGGTGCAATTACATTGGCTTCGGTAGCATCATCAATGGCGTAATAAACAAAAAAGCGGTAAATTTTTCGGCAGATAAACAAAGCACATTCATTAGTGGCGAAAATCATGTCCAGCATGTCGTCCAGCTCTGTTGCGCCGTTTGCCCCGGTTTTCCCTTTAATCAGTTTATTGTTGTAAAAAGCCGAAAACTGCTTATCGGTGGTATCGTGCCTGGTTGCATCAAAAGCAGAAGAAATTGTTGTGGTATTTACCGTATAACCGGTTAAAACTTTTGCGGCGGCTTTTACATCGGCTTCTGTATATTTCGAATTCGGACCTTTGCCAATGGTAAAAAGCTCCTGCAATTCGCGCCCGTAATTTTCGTCGGGAGAAGTTTTCACGTTGAGGTATCCGTTAAGGTAACGTAACATCCCTGGATCTAACGTCACCTGCTTCACCATCTGCTTAAAATTGCCTAAAGCATAAGTGCGCAGCAAGGCGTTGTGCTTGTAAATAAAGCGGGAATCATCAATTGTTGAAGTTTGTGTAGCGAAATGGTTGTGCCAAAACAGCACCATTTTTTCATGGATTGACCGCGATTGGTTCAACATTAAACCTAACCACCAGGCTTTAAAAGAAACAATCCTCCGGCTATTTACGGTGCCATCACCATAAGGCGCGTTTACCCAGGTTTGACCTGGCGAAACAGTGGCATCGGTATAATTAGCATCGTTGTAATTGTTGATTGGCGGAAGCGGAACCGGGCCGGGCGTTAACAGCGTATTTACGGTTTCGCTGAGGGTTTTATTACTGAAAGCATTAATATCTGCCCATTTTACCCCAAACATCGTCCGTTTTAGCAAATGCACCTGATCAGAAGTACTAAAACTTGGCGGAGAAGTTTCTAAGCCAGCGTTTGTCCTAACGGTATTGAAACTGCTTTTTAGGGTAGAAGATTTGGATGCGGTTAGAAAACTGCGACGATCCATACTGTAAAAAATTGGTTACATTAAAGAATAAATATACGATCAAAAATTGCATCTGCAAGGGAATATGAAATTATATTTTCGGTGTTAACTTCCTGAATAGCAGAAACAAGTATGTGACTGGTCAGATAATTCCAACCCTTTTAAGCCAGGTTGTTTTACGGAGGATTTTGGAGTTTGATTGGATTTGTTTTGAACAATAACTCGATCACATTCAAACAAAAAAATGCTTCTTTTATCACCCCAAATTTAGAGTGATAAAAGAAGCATCATTGTGATCTTGTTAAAAGCCTGGTCGGCCGGAATATTTTTCGTTTACTTATCGATCTTATTTTGCGGCGGCAAAACATCGACATCGCGCTCTACTTCTGTTTGTTGGATATGGACAGCATAATCTGCAGGTGCAATTTTAACGCCGTTATGCTCTGCGTAAACTTGGGTAAACTCTGCACCAAAATATAAAATAGCGGCCGTGTAGTAAACCCAAACCAAAATCACAATCAGCGAACCGGCCGCACCATAAGTAGAACCTGTGCCGGTTGTAGAGATGTAAAAACCAATTAAAAACCGGCCGATCATAAATAAAACCGAGGTAAACAAAGCTCCGGAGCGTACATCTTTCCATCCAATCTTAACGTCGGGCAAAACTTTAAATATCACCCCAAAAAGTACGGTAATTACTAAAAAACTAATTACGACGTTGATGATATTGATAAATACAACCGTAATATCTGGCAAAAAGCGTGTCAAAATATCGCCTAAAGCCACCACCAGACCGTTAATAACCAGCGAAACAATCAGTAAAAAACCTAACGCCACAATTAACGAAGACGATAATAACCGGTCTTGTAAAAGTTTTAGCCAGCCGCGTTTTGGCTTGGCTTTCACTTTCCAGATCATGTTGATCGAATCCTGGATTTCTGCAAATACACTTGTGGCACCTAAAAGTAAAGTTACACTGCCAATAACAACGGCACTTGTTGTTTTGCCAGAAAGCCCTACGCTTTTAATCATATCTTGTACTTGCTTGGCTGCCTGGTTTCCTACAAAGCCGTTAATCTCTCCAAAAACTTTGTTATTGATGGCATCTTTACCAAAGAAAACACCTGCAAGAGAAATTAAAAGCAACAACAATGGCGCTAACGAAAACACCGTGTAATAAGCTAAGGACGCGCTTAGTTTTAAACCTTTATCGTCTAAAAAACCGTTAAACGCACCCGACAGCAGTTTGAAACCGTTTTTGAATGCTTCTTTTGTGAAGTAGTTTTTCATATTTAAAAGCTGATCGTTTTTTAAATCTTATTTCCCTGATTTTTTAACCCAAGGTAAAAGTATAATAAATCTCGTTAACCGCAGGTTGTGCATATTGTTTAACAAATTCTAATAAAGTATTAACTTTAAACGCCAAGGCAATGCTGTTTTTATCGGTCAAAAACCAACAATAAAAGCAGCATTTTGGCCATTAGCTTTAGAAGGATTTTAATCGCACATATATTTTATGATGATAAAAACAGCATTTTCAATATTGGTATTTTTACTGCTTTTCCACTTTGCCAAAGCAGCGGAAGTGCATATTAATCAGTTTATCCTGAAAGAAAACCCTTTTGCAAAAAATGAAGTTGCAGTGGTTGCTTGCGATACGGCTGGGAATACGCTCGAAAACATCAATGGCTTGTTTAATTTTACGGTGAATGGTTTTTCTGAAGAATTGAATTTCCAAAACGGGATAGCTTTTTATCACCATAAATTAGAAAAATCCAGCTTTTTATACCTTAAACACCGCGACGATGCTGGTTCTCACGCCCGTTTGTATTATATCTACAAACACGATTCTAAGCTCGAACCTTACAGCATCAGTTGGAAATTATTGGTTGCCATTCCGCTGATTTTGATTTTGTTAGGATACATGTTTAAAAGGTTTATCATTATTGCCGTTGTAATTTTTTGCATTTTCAGTTACTTTAATTACCATGGCGGCATGAGTTTAGGGACATTTTTTGAAACCATTTTTGATGGGTTGAAACACGTTTTTTAAAACGGCATCCCGATGCCAAAGTTTAACTGCATAAAACTGTACTTCTCTCCATTATTTTGTAGATAATCGTTTTTAAACTGACCGGAATAAAACAACTCGCCCAGATGGTTAACCAAAACCCATTGGTCGCTTCCGCTAAATTGCGGGTCTCTAAATTTGAAGCCTGCATCCAAACGGAAAACAAAGAAATTTAAATCAAGGCGGATACCGGTGCCGATGCCAATAGCGGTAGTTTTAGGCAAAGTTGCCAAGGTAAACTGTCCGCCCGGACTTTCGAGCGGCAGGTCTTTTAACCGCCAAACGTTGCCAATATCCGTAAAAAAAGCACCTTTTAATTTCGAACCAAAAAAGTCGTTGGCAATTTTATAACGATATTCGGCATTGGCCACAATTTTAATTTCGCCAAACTGGTCCAAGTATTTAAAACGGGCGCGGCTTGTATTATCAGTATAAAAAGTAGCACGGTTAAAACTGCCCGGCCCAAGTGTGCGCGGCAGCCAGGCACGCATATCATTTGCACCGCCAACGTAAAAGTTTTTCTCGAAAATAAGCTGATTGCTGTTACCATACGGCACACCAATACCTGGGTTAAACCTAAAAATAAACTGACGTTCGCCGCCCAGACTTCTGTAAAAACGTATGTCGGCTTCGCCTTTTGCATATTGAGAAAAAGCCTGGCCAAAAACAGTACGCTGCCCAAGCGAGTCTTTTTTAGCACCTGTTAACTTGCTGATCAAAGCCAAGGAGTTGCCGCCAACATCCACA
>CAZZVO010000019.1:0-24856 GCA_964657505.1 uncultured Mucilaginibacter sp. | reverse complement strand
CGACCGGCAAATTTCCGTCTTGGGCAACATCAACAATACTAATATTAACACCTTTACTTATGGAGGCGGCGGTGTTGCACGTGGTGGTGGCGGTGGTTTTGGTGGCGGCGGCGGCCGTGGCAATGCTTTACAAGGTGCCAGTACCACATCAAACCAAAATGGTATTACGGATGCGCATGCAATCGGATTAAATTATCGTGACCAATGGGGGAAAAAGCTGTCGGTTTATGGTAGTTATAGTTTCTCTGACAACACCGTAAACACTATCAGCAATAGTTTTCAACAACAAAGTAACGGCGGTAATATTAGCAACAATAGCCAAAGTGGTACGCAGCAAACGCAGAACATTAACCATCGGGTAACCTGGAATATGGAATATAAACCTGATACCGTTAATTACCTTAAAATTACACCTACCTTTTCTTATGCTGGTGTAAATACAAATTCAAGCTCAACGGTTAATAATACTGCAATTGAAGCATTATCTGCAGGAAACAATCAAACTGCTTATAGCCAGGTTACAACTGATAATTCTAAATCACCGAATTATGGCATCAATGTTTTGTTTAACCACCGTTTCCGTGCTACCCGTCGTAATTTAAGCATCAATGCAAGCGCGAGTTCAGCTAAAACAAACGAGTTTGATAACCCTACAACTATTTACACTGCCGGAAATCCATCGGCACCACAGTTTCAGTTAATCAATACCAATAGCCGCACCAGCAGTGTTGGGACAACAATTTCTTATTTAGAGCCAATAGGAAAACTTTCGTATTTAGAATTGAATTATTCCTTAAATCATTCTTACACAAACAGCGATAAAGTAACCGATACGCTTACGGCCAACAATACGGAAAACAATTACGCGCAGAATAGTAATAGTTATAATTATACTTTTACAACCAACCGGGTTGGGTTGAACTATCGTTTTATAGAGAAAAAGTACAACTATACTTTGGGCGTTGGCTTACAACCAACCGTTTTAGATGGGTTTTCTCCAACCAGCGGTCAAACTACCCATGTTACTACCTTAAATTTTGCCCCTACTGCCCGTTTCATTTATAATTTTACCCGGAGCCAGGCTTTAAGTTTGAACTATAATGGATCAAGTTCGCAACCTAATTTTAACTATTTACAGCCTGTAATTGATTT
Organism: uncultured Mucilaginibacter sp.; assembly: GCA_964657505.1. Classification (GTDB taxonomy): domain Bacteria; phylum Bacteroidota; class Bacteroidia; order Sphingobacteriales; family Sphingobacteriaceae; genus Mucilaginibacter_A. The sequence goes on along the minus strand of CAZZVO010000019.1, from coordinate 23,704 downwards.
TTCGAACCCTTTGTACCCAGTTCAGGGAAATCCAAACTTAACACCAGAGTTTAACAATAACATTACCCTGCGTTATAACAAGTTCAGTTTCGAAACAGGAAACGTACTGTTTACCAACTTAACGTTTAACCAAACGGACAATAAAATTGTAACCAATTCTATCCTTTACCCCAAAAACGATTTATTAAATAAAAAGTTAGCTGGCACTTATCTAACTCAATATTTAAATACGGATGGTTATTACACCTCGTCGTTAAATGCAACTTATGCCAAGCCATGGGCGCAGCGGAAATATACGCTGATGTTTAATGCTAACGCTACTTACACTAACAATATTGGTTACAGCAGCAATGTAGTTTATAATGCAATTACCAATTCTGAAACCATGACAACGGAAAGGAATATTGCTAAAACTTGGGTAGTAACGCCAGGTATCCGTTTTCGGACCGATATTACCGATGTAATAGACGCAGAATTCAGAACTAGTTACAGCATCAACACTGTAAATAATTCTATTCAATCCCCTAATTACCTAAACACTTCACCAACTTCGCTTACGTTGGGTTTGAACGGCAAAAATTATCTTTGGAAAAATTATACCGTTAGTTATGATTACACCAAGGTGATTAATAACGGGTACACAGGGATAGCGCAAACAAACCCTAATATTTTAAATGCTTACGTAGAACGTCGGTTTTTAAAAAATAATGCGGCCACCATCCGTTTAGCAGCTTATGATTTATTCAACCAAAACACAGGTTATACTTTTAGCCAAACGGGTACAAGTTACACCACCTCTAACGTTAACCGTTTAGGCAGATATTACTTGCTAAGCTTTAGCTTGAGGTTACAGAAATTTGCTGGCAGGGCACCCGTACAACAAGATGACTTTAGAGGCGGCGGAAGGCGCGATGGCGGCGGCGGTCGTCCTGGCGGCGGTGGCCCTCCGGGTGGCCCGCCGATGGACTAAGATTTATACCGATAAAAAGAGCATCCCATTATTTTGGATGCTCTTTTTACATATATAAAATTACGTTTCGCCTACGATCAAAACTTATTGTATGGAAAGTAGTTGATTGATGACAACAAATAAAATCAACCTGAATTATGAAAGCTGAATGGAACAACCAAATCATTGCAGAAAGCGATGCAACTATAGTGGTAGAAAACAACCATTACTTCCCGTTGGAAGCAGTTAAAAAAGAGTTTTTAAAACCTTCTTCCACACACACAACCTGCCCGTGGAAAGGCTTGGCTTCTTATTATTCTTTAGAGGTTGATGGCAAGCAAAACCCGGATGCAGCTTGGTTTTATCCGGATCCGAAAGATGCCGCCAAACAAATCAAAAATTATGTTGCGTTTTGGAAAGGCGTAAAAATCACCCGATAAAAGAAGCATCAGCATGAAAACTTACGATGCGATAGTTATTGGTTCTGGCCAGGCAGGTACACCTTTGGCAAAAAAACTGGCCAAGGCCGGTAAAAAAACAGCTTTAATTGAGAAAAGATATGTTGGCGGAACCTGCGTAAACGACGGTTGCACGCCAACCAAAGCATTGGTTGCTTCAGCAAGAATGGCTTACATGGCAACCCGTACAGATTTAGGCGTGGAAGTAAAAGATTACAAAGTCGATTTTCCGGCTATTATGCAGCGAAAAGAAGATATCGTTTTGAAATCGCGCAACGGCGGACAACAAGGTTTGGAAGAAACCGAAAACCTCGACCTCATTTTTGGCGATGCTTCTTTTACCGGCAAAAAAATAGTGTCGGTTGCTTTGAACGATGGCGGTGAAGAAGAACTAACCGCCGAATTGCTCTTTATTGATACCGGCGCAAAAACAACAATCCCCGAAATTGATGGCATAAAAACAGTAAGTTACCTCACCTCAACTTCTATTTTGGAATTAAAAGAACTGCCCGAAAGTTTAATCATTATCGGCGGTAATTATATTGGTTTAGAATTTGGGCAGATGTTTGCCCGTTTCGGCAGTAAAGTAACGGTGATTGAGCAAGGTAAAGCGTTGGTTTCCAAGGAAGATCAGGACGTAAGCGATGCTGTAATCGATTTCTTATCCGAAGAAAATATCACCGTTTTAACCGAAGCCAAAACAGTTAAAGTTGAACAATCTTCAGATCAAAAAATTACTTTAACGATTGAAAAAGAAGGCAAGCAGCAGCAAATAACCGCTTCGCATTTGCTGGTTGCAGTTGGCCGTTCGCCTCAAACTAAAACCCTTAACTTAGATAAAACAGGAGTTGATGTGGATGAAAAAGGCTTTATCAAAGTAAACGATAAATTAGAAACCACAGCAGAAGGCATTTACGCGATGGGCGACGTAAAACCCGGGCCGGCATTCACGCATATCGCTTACAACGATCATTTAATCGTGCTAAAAAACCTAATGGAAAACGCCAATGTTTCCATCAAAGGTCGGCCGGTTCCGTATTGTATGTTTACCGATCCGCAATTGGGCCGCATTGGTTTGTCAGAAAACGAAGCACGAAAACAAGGTTTGGATATTTTAGTGGCCAAATTACCGATGTCTCATGTTGCCCGCGCCGTCGAAACCAACGAAACAAAAGGTTTTATGAAAGCAATTGTAGATGCCAAAACCAACCGGATTTTAGGTGCAACGGTTTTAGGTTACGAAGGTGGCGAAGTAATGGCGGTTTTACAAATGGCGATGCAAGGGAAAATTACAGCACACGAACTGCGGGAAAACATATTTGCACATCCAACGCTGGCAGAATCGATCAATAACCTTTTTATGTCGATAGAAGAAGCGTAACTTGCTTACATGATTGTAGCCGAGCACATCAGTAAACATTTTGGTAAAACTGCTGCTGTTGATGATATTTCTTTCGAAGTAAAAGAAGGCGAAACCCTGGTGCTTCTCGGCACCAGCGGATGCGGAAAAACGACGACGCTTAAAATGATTAACCGGCTGATTGAACCTTCCGGTGGAAGAATCAGCGTAAATGGAAAAGATATTTTAGCGCAAAATCAGGATCAGTTGCGGCGCGGCATCGGTTACGTTTTGCAAAACAACGGCTTGTTTCCGCATTATTCTGTTGCCGAAAATATGGCTGTTGTTCCTAAATTATTAAAATGGGATCAGCAGAAAATCTCCGAAAGAACTAAAACTTTACTTGAGAAACTACATCTGCCAGAAAAATACTTAACCTTATATCCAAACGAATTAAGCGGCGGTCAACAGCAACGCGTTGGTTTGGCGCGTGCTCTAATGGCCGATCCGCCTGTTTTGTTAATGGACGAAGCTTTTGGCGCTTTAGATCCGATCACGCGCGCTTCCATCCGCAAAGAATTTAAAAACCTGGACGAGTTTAAACGCAAAACCATCGTGATGGTTACGCATGATGTGCAGGAAGCTTTTGAAATGGCCGACCGGATTTGTTTGATGGATGCCGGAAAAATTAAACAAATTGGAACTCCGGCCGAACTGCTTTTTAATCCTGCCGATGCTTTTGTGGCTTCGTTTCTGGATGATCAGCGGTTTCAGTTAGAACTAAAAGCTGTTTCGTTAAATGATTTGTGGGAACAACTTGCTTCTTTTACCGATGAAAAATCGGTGCCCGAAGTTTCTTCGGAAAATAGCGTTTGGGAAACAGTTTCGCTTCTCCAAAAAAATGATTTACAGCAGATTAGCATTCATCAACCCAAAACCAATAGCTGGAAACAAACCGGTTTAAAAGAATTAATGGATGCTTTTTTTACCGCACAAAAATCAGCATCATGAACAACCAGCAGCAAAGTTTATGGCAATTTATGCGGCAGGAACACGAAAAACTGTTGCAGCAAACGGTAGAACATTTGGGTTTAACGTTTACATCTTTGCTAATTGCGATTTTTATAGGAATGCCGTTGGGAATTTGGATTGCGCGTAAAAAACAATTTGCCGGTAGCGTACTGGGTTTTGCCGGAGTTTTACAAACTATCCCAAGTTTGGCACTACTGGGTTTCATGATTCCGCTGCTTGGCATCGGCCCCAAACCAGCTATCGTTGCGCTGTTTTTATATGCGCTGCTGCCCATCATCCGCAATACTTACACCGGCATCAGCGAGGTAAATGCAACGTTAAAAGAAGCAGCGCGCGGCATGGGCATGAGCACCTGGCAAATTCTTTTCAAAGTTGAACTGCCGCTTGCCTTGCCCGTTTTGCTGGCTGGAATCCGCACGGCAACAGTGATTAATGTTGGCGTTGCCACGTTGGCCGCTTTTATTGCTGCCGGTGGTTTGGGCGAGTTTATTTTTGGCGGCATTTCCCTCAACAACACCAACATGATTTTGGCCGGGGCAATTCCTGCAGCTTTGCTGGCCATCGTTTTAGATTTTTTACTGTCGCGGATACAAAAGCTCAGCTTTAAAAAAATCAAGGTTTTTTTGTGGCTGCTTCCGGTCACAATGCTTCTTTTATCATCCTTTTATTTTGTTCCGAATTTGGGAAAAGGCAAATTGCTGGCAGGTTTTACGCCCGAATTTATGGGAAGAAGGGATGGAGATTTAGGTTTACGCGAAGTTTACGGGTTGAAAATAAAAACAGTAGTCATCAGCGACGCGGTGATGTATAAGGCAGCGTTCGAAAAGCATTTGGATGTCATCAGCGGTTACAGCACCGACGGCCGTTTAAAAGCCTTCGATTTAACGATTTTGGAAGATGACAAACACATTTTCCCACCATATTATTGTGCGCCGGTAGTTCGAAAAGATGCGCTGCAAAAATTCCCGGAACTGGAAAAAACATTGGATTTATTATCGGGAACGATCAACGATTCGATCATGACGGATTTAAACTACAAAGTGGATTACCTTAAACAATCTCCCGAAAAAGTAGCACATGATTTTTTGGTGCAAAAAAAGCTTTTTCGTCCTTCCAAAAACGGAAATAATGGAACTGTACGTATCGGCTCCAAAATATTTGGTGAGCAATACATTTTAGCTGCCATGTACGGCGATTTAATTCAGGGTTATACAGATTATGCCGTTTCAACAAAAACCGGTTTGGGCGGAACGAAGATTTGTTTTGATGCTTTGACTAACAATCAAATTGATTTCTATCCGGAATATACAGGAACAGGTTTGCTGGTTATTTTGCAGCCATCGCAAAAAACAACGGATTCGCTCGGCAGCAGCAAACTCAAAGTATATAATTTTGTTAGAAAGATGTTTGAACAGCAATATGCGCTGGAGTGGCTAAAACCGATTGGTTTTAACAATGCTTATGCACTGATGATGCGCAGTAAACAGGCGCAGGAACTGCACGTAAAAACCATTACCGACCTGAAAACGTACCTCGAAAAAAAGCAGCAATGAACTTTTTACAAACTTATGAAACCGTAAGGCAGCGGTCGGAACAAATTTGTATGCCGCTAAAAACGGAGGATTATGTGGTGCAGCCCGTGCCGGATGTGAGTCCTCCGAAATGGCATTTAGGCCATACAACTTGGTTTTTCGAGACCTTTATTTTAAAACCGCATGTGATTGGTTATCAGGAATTCAACTCGGATTACAATTATGTTTTTAACAGCTATTACGAAACCATTGGAACGCGCGTCATCCGTACAAATCGTGGCAATTTAAGCCGACCGACGGTGGAAGATATTTACGCTTACCGAGATTACGTCGATGAAGCAATGGAGAACCTGTTGTGTAAACCGGCTTCGGTTGAATTAGAGGAATTATTAACTTTAGGTTTTTATCACGAAGAGCAGCACCAGGAATTATTGTGGACGGATATTAAATATATTCTCGGCCATAACCCATTGTTTCCGGCTTATGCCGAGCGATTTCCGCAAGGCGAAACCTTTTCTGGCGATGCTGTTTTTAACCCCATAAAATCTGGATTGTACCAGATTGGCCACGAAGGAAATGGTTTCTGTTTTGATAACGAATTAGGTCGCCACACCATTTTTTTACCCGATTTCGAGATCAGCAACGCACCGGTTTCCAACGCAGAATATTTAGAATTTATCAATGATGGCGGTTACCAAAATTTCCGTTTCTGGCACGCAGAAGCTTGGGATTGGGTAAAAAACAACGACATCAAAGCACCGCTTTACTGGTATCATATCAGTGATAAATGGTGCAATTATACTTTAGGTGGATTAAAATCGGTTAAACCAAATGAACCGGTTTGCCACGTCAGTTATTACGAAGCTGCCGCTTTTGCTGCCTGGAAAGGTTTGCGTTTGCCAACCGAGTTTGAGTGGGAAGTTGCTGCCGATCAGTTTAATTGGGGCCGTTGTTGGGAATGGACCAATAGCGCTTACCTGCCATATCCGGGTTTTATCACTGCTCCCGGCGCCATTGGCGAGTATAACGGTAAATTTATGGTTAACCAAATGGTGCTGCGCGGTGCATCCGATGTTACTTCTCCAAACCACAGCCGTAAAACTTATCGTAATTTTTTTCAAACCAATGCGCGCTGGCAGTATACCGGCATCCGGCTGGCTAAATAAACCCAATTTACATGAACACCAATACTTTAACCGAAGTAATTCCTGCTAATTTATCATCTGAAATTAGTCAGCGCGGTACTTTTTACCAGGATGTTTTGTCAGGATTGATGGCTTCACCTAAAAAACTTCAATCTAAATATTTTTACGATACTGCAGGCGATAAGCTTTTTCAGGAAATTATGAACTGCCCGGAATATTATTTGACGGATTGCGAACTGGAAATTTTCTCGGAACAAACGGCCGAACTTGCCAAAACTTTAACCAATCGTTTTACAGCTTTTGATTTGATCGAACTCGGTGCAGGCGACGCTACAAAATCCATTTTTTTACTGGAGCATCTGTTAAAAACCGGCGTTAATTTTACATACCTGCCGATCGATATTTCTTCAAACGTAATCAACCAACTCGAACAAAACCTGCCGGAAAAGCTGCCGGGCTTGCAAATGCGCGGCTTAAACGGCGACTATTTTGATATGCTAAAAGAAGCATCGCAGCTTTCATCGCGGCCAAAAGTGGTTTTGTTTATGGGATCGAATATTGGAAATATGCCAGTAAAAGAAGCACAGCAATTTTGCATAGCGCTCCGTCATGAACTGTCATCTAACGACTTGCTCATCATCGGCTTCGACCTCAAAAAAAATCCAAAAACTATTCTGGCAGCTTACAACGATCCGGCTGGCATCACCAAAAACTTCAACCTAAATTTGTTAAAACGGATGAACCGGGAATTGGAAGCCGATTTCAACTTGGAACATTTCGATCATTATCCAACTTACGATCCGCAAACTGGTGCCTGCAAAAGTTATCTGGTGAGTTTGAAAAAGCAACAGGTTATTTTGGGCAAAAATTTAATTGAGTTTGAAGAAAACGAGTTGATCGATATGGAAGTTTCTCAAAAATACAACCTCCAGGAAACGGAAGTTTTGGCAGATCAGGCTGGGTTTAAACCTGTTCAGTATTTTCTGGATCGTAAAAATTGGTTTCTTGATGCGGTTTGGGAATGCATTTAGTTTTATGCCGATAAAAGAAGCATCGCCTTTCTTCACACCAAAATAAAAACAGATTAGCATTTTGCGGGTTTTAAAACCAGTTTATCTGTTTAAACACAAATTGAAATGAGCGCACAAGCAAACATCGAAACCCAGAAAAAATTTGGAGAAGCCGTAAATACAGGACATTTAGATTTATTACGAGATCTGATTTCTTCGGATTCCATCGATCACGATCCGTCGCCCGGACAAGGAACAGGTCCGGAAGGTTATATTAAGTTTTTTAAAATGATGCGTACGGCGTTCCCGAATTTGAAAATTGAAGTGGAACAATTGCTTGCAGACGACGATAAAGTGGCTTTCGCCTACACGATTACCGGAACGCACGAAGGGGTTTTTATGCAAGTTGAACCAACCGGAAAAACCATTAAAGCGCGCGGGATGCAGATCAGCAAGTTTGCAAACGGCCAAATGGTAGAACGTTGGGGAAGTTCGGACGAATTAGGTATTTTAAAACAGTTAGGCGTAGAATTGAAAGTGGTTTAACCGTTTGGTAGTTTGTAACAATATTAAAAATCCCGTGCTTTAACAGCCGGGATTTTTTGGTTTTTTATCGAAATTATATTTCTAATTGGTAAAAGAAGCATAACTTGCAGTAGCGTAAACCGCAGAAATTAAAGTTTATTTTTATGAAAACCAATCAATTTTCCCGCCGCGATTTTATCCGCCAATTAGCTGTTGGCGCAGGTGCCGCAAGTTTAGGCACTGCGCTTTCCTCTTTCGAGCTTCTTTTGGCAGACAAAAAACTCGGTATCGCTTTAGTTGGTTTGGGCGGATACAGCAGCGGACAATTAGCGCCAGCGTTGCAGCAAACTAAAAATTGTTATTTGGCTGGAATTGTAACGGGCACGCCGGAGAAAGCAAAAACATGGTCGGCAAAATATAACATTCCGCAGAAAAATATTTACAACTACCAAAATTTCGATTCCATCGCCCAAAACCCGGATATTGATATTGTTTACATCGTGCTTCCGGTTGCTTTGCACAAAGAATTCACCATCCGTGCAGCAAAGGCCGGAAAACATGTGATCTGCGAAAAACCAATGGCTTTGAACGCTGGCGAATGCCGGGAAATGATTGCCGCCTGCAAACAAGCTAAACGCATGTTATCCATCGGCTACCGGCTTCATTTTGAACCGCACAATCTGGAAGTGATGCGTTTAGGCCAAAAGCAAATTTTAGGAAAAGTAACGCAATTAGAAACCGCAAACGGCTTTACTTATGGCGGCGACCCGAATGCTTGGCGGTTGAAAAAAGCACTTTCCGGCGGTGGTGCGTTGATGGATATGGGCATTTATGCGATACAAGGTTCGCGTTATACGTTAGGACAAGAACCGCTTTTTGTAAAAGCCACACAGGAAAAAACGCGTCCGCAATTGTTTAAAGAAGTGGACGAAACGATTTGGTGGGAACTGGAGTTCCCGGAGAAATTTATCGCACACGGAAAATCAAGTTACAACCACAATTGGGGTTCGTTAAAAGCAAAAACAACAAAAGGCTTTTTTGAGTTAGAACCAGCTTATGGTTATGGCGGTTTGGATGGAAAAACATCAAACGGACCGATGAATATTCCAAATATAAACCAGCAAGCAGCGCAAATGGATGATTTTGCCAATTGTATCAACCTAAAAAAACCAACACGCGTACCTGGCGAAGAAGGTTTAAAAGATATGCTGGTGGTAGATGCGATTTACCGAAGTTTAGATTCGGGCAAACGCGAAAAAATCGGTTAACGATATGCTTCTTTTATCGCCCATTTTTTAATACCCAATTTTTTTTATGCAGAAGAAAGGGTGTAATTGCTAAAAACCAAACAGCATTTCGAAATTTTAGATGGCCTGAGAGGTGTAGCGGCTGTATGTGTTGTAATTTTCCATTTTATGGAAATTACAGTTCCCGATCCAAGTAAAAATTTTATTGAGCACGCTTACCTCGCCGTTGACTTCTTTTTCTGTTTGTCCGGTTTTGTAATTGCTTACGCTTATGAGAAAAAGCTGGAAAATATTGGTGCCATACAGTTTTTTAAGTTGAGGTTGATCCGCCTGCATCCGCTTGTTATTATCGGTTCTGTTTTGGGACTGCTAACCTTTCTTTTCGATCCGTTCAGCAACCTCCATTTAGCTTACAGTTCTGGCAAAACTGTTCTTATGTTTTTGGCTTCCTGCTTTCTAATTCCTTTCCCCGCTGTTCCCGAACGTTATTTAAATTTTTTCCACCTTAATCCGCCTACCTGGTCGCTGTTTTGGGAATACATTGCCAATATATTTTACGCGCTAATCCTTTTTAAATTACGCAGCAAAATAATGTGGTTTTTATTGCTGATTGCCGCAATTGCGCTTTGCCACGAAGCTTATCAATCCCAACAATTAAGCGTTGGCTGGGGCGGCGACAATTTTATAGGCGGCGGCATCCGGGTTTTTTATTCTTTTTTAGCCGGGATGCTGGTTTATCGCAGCAAATGGATCATCAAATCGCAGATTGGTTTTACGCTGATTAGCATATTATTAGTCATAGCATTTTTGATTCCTTTTGTAGAAAAATTTAATTGGATAACCGATCCCGCAGTTGTGATCTTTTACTTTCCGTTTTTGATTGCTTTGGGCGCAGGTGCAAGTCTAAAGTCAGCACACAATAAGTTGTGTAAGTTTCTGGGCGAAATTTCTTATCCGCTTTACATGGTTCATTATCCTTTTATCTGGATTTTTTTCAGTTATATCGAAGCAAAAAAACCAGCCATGAACCAACTGGAAATAATCATTCCGATAGGCGTTTTGCTGTTAATTGGATTTGCTTATTTAGTTTTGATTTATGTTGATATGCCGCTTCGCAGATATTTTACCAGCAGAATGAAGAAAAACTGATGCTTCTTTTATGCCGATAAATTCTGTTTCAGCTTAAAAACTACAAAAAGTCGCCAATTTTTATACGGTAAAAGAAGCATCAAATTGCTAAAAGCCATCGGAATATTTCAGAAAAAAGCGGTAATATAGCGTAGTGAACATCCCTCCAACGCTAAATAAACCGCTCAAAATATTACAGGCTTCGGCTGGTTCCGGCAAAACGTTCAGCTTAACGGCGCATTACCTTACGCTTTTGTTTGATAACGAGCTGAAATACCGCGAAGTGCTGGCCGTAACCTTCACCAACAAAGCCACGGAGGAAATGAAAAGCCGCATTTTAAGCGTGCTTCGATCTTTGGCTTTGGGCGAAGAAAGTGCGGCGGTTTTCCGAAAAATTATTCAGGAAGCGCATCCGTTCCTCAACCCAAGCCAGTTGCAGGAGCGGGCGCACCAGATTTACCGGCGCATTTTGCACGATTACAGTCGCTTTGCCATCAATACCATCGATGGTTTTGTGCAGCAGGTGATCCGCAGTTTTACGTTTGAATTAGGTTTGGATGCCGGTTACAAATTGGAAATGAACCAGGACAAAGTAAAAAAAGCTTTGGCCGATAAACTGAACGAACGGCTCGACGAGAAACCCGAACTGCTGCAATGGATCATCAATTTGGCTTTGGATCGCGTGAGCGAGAACAAAAGCTGGAATTACCGCCGCGAGTTGCTCGATTTAACCAGCGAGATTTTTAAAGAACGTTACCAGCCTTTTGAGAACGCGTTGAAAGAATTGGATGCTTCCGTAGTGTTCCGCGATTTGATGAAATTGACCAGAACGCAAATCGCTCTTTTTGAAGAATCGTTTAAAGTTTTAGGCGGAGAAGCGTTACAAATCTGGGAAAAATCTGGCGTACAATTGGAGGAACTGAAAGGGAAATCGAGGCATCCGTTCTCTAAAATCCATAAACTCGCTGCTGGCGACGATGCTGTTTTTATCGACCTAAAAAAGGTAATCAACCAGCCGGAAGAATACCAGAAGGGCGGAAATTTAACGTCTTCGGTTGCTAATCTGTATCAAAACCTAAATCCAATTTTACTTCGTTTACAAGCCTTTCTTGAGACCGAGACTAGCAAATACGAAATGGCAAAAGCCATCAACACAAACCTGTATTATTTGCGGTTGATGCAGGAAATGGCTGGTTTGCTGAAAGATTACCGCGAAGAAAACCAAACTTTACTCATCAGCGATGCGCAGTTTTTACTGAAAGGGATTACTGCCGATCAGCAGGATAATCCTTCTTTTATCTGGGAGAAAATGGGCAACCGTTACAAAAACTTCCTGTTTGATGAGTTTCAGGATACATCTGCTTTTCAGTGGGACAATTTTTTGCCCTTGCTGCAAAATGCGATGGCCGAAGCAAACGGAAAAATGATTGATCATTTAATTGTGGGCGATGTAAAGCAGTCCATTTACCGCTGGCGCAACGGCGATTGGCGGATTTTGCTCAATCAAGCTAAGTTAGATATCGGCGGGCACAACGTGGCCGACCAGTCCTTGGAAGAAAATTACCGCAGCGCAGCTAATGTGATCGATTTTAACAACCACCTTTTCCGGGAAATTCCGCAAATTCTCCAAGCTTTTATCAACCAAAAAGTACTGGAAGATGGCAGCGAGGAACTGTACGAAAACTGGTGGAAAAGCATTGGCTTAGATCATATTATCCCGGATGCTTACCTGCAAAGTTTCCAGAAAAAAGCAGGTAGCACGTTGCCCGGCGGTTCTGTGGAAGTACTGTTTTTACCGGTAGAAAATAATGCTTTTCGAGCTTCTCAAGTTCGGGAAGCTGCATTGTTGCAACTATCAGAAAAACTAAATACTTGGATTGGTTCGGGCAGATATGAGGCTGGCCAAATTTGTATTTTGGTTCGAAGTAACCGCGAGGCGAGAGAAGTCATCGGGCATTTAATGGCTGATCAGCAGTCGCGAAAAATCAACCAGGAAAAAACCGGCGAAATTTATGGTGTTTACGAAGTGCTTTCGGGCGAGGCTTTGCTCATCAATAACAATTCCGCCGTAAAATTATTGGTGAGCACGCTGCAACTGATGGTTACGCAGAACGAGCAGTCGATGCTATACAAAGCGTTGTGCGTGCAACTGTATTTCAAGCAGTTAGGGAAAACTGTGCCTTCGGGCGCTTGGCTCAATCTAGAAGATACGCCGATCACGCGTTTGCAAAATTTGCTTCCGCCCGAACTTTGCCGTAATTTTTATACCTGGCAGCAATTGCCGCTGAACGAATTGGCCGAGCAGTTGATTACCGTTTACGATTTGGACACGCAGCAACAGCATTTGCCGTATCTGTTTGCATTCCGCGATATGCTGGCAAAATTTACGCAGCAAGGCGAACTCGGTATCACACGTTTTTTAGAATGGTGGGAAGAAGAAGGCCAATCAAAAGCTTTGCCATCCGGAACGCAAAACGATGCGGTGCAGGTAATGACCATTCATAAATCAAAAGGTTTGGCGTTTGATGTGGTGATGCTACCATTTTGTAGTTGGGATTTGGACGGCATGACGAACGGTATTTTTTGGGTGGATACGCAGGAAACACCTTACCAAATGCTGCAATCGGTTCCCGTTAATTATAAAAAAGCGTTGGGCAAATCTGCTTTTTCCAAAGCTTATTTTGAGGAATTGCTTTTCAATTTGATGGACGCACTAAACATGCTTTATGTTGCAACAACGCGAACTCGAAATCATCTTTACATCACAGCGCCGGGACAAGGAAAAAACGATTGTAAAACAAGCATTGTTGGCGATTTAATCTTGGAAGCATTGAAGAAACCAGTTGCCGGATTGAACGCTTCTTTTATCGATGAAAATTTTGTGCTGGACGAACCGGTTACCGAAAAAGTATCGGTAAAAACAGCATCGGCCGGAAAAATACAGTTGAAAAAATATCCGGTTTCGCAGCGATTAAGTCAGGCTTTAGCCAGCAAAAAAGTTTGGAGCAAACTGGATTTATTAAGCGGAGATGCGGCGCAGCATAAAGGAATTATTTTGCACGAATTACTTGCGAGAACAATGGATTTAGCCAAACTGCCAAAAGTTATTAACGAAATGCAGCAGGAAGGCTTGATCCGCGAAGCAGAAAAAGAAGAAATTAAAATCAATGCGTTAAGCGTTTTGCAGAACAAAGATTTGAAAGCCTTATTAAGCAAACCTTATCAGGATTTAAGCGAGCAAACGATTATCGATAGTAAAGGCGAAAGTTATCGTCCGGATAAAGTTTTAATTGGAAATGATGAAGTGCTGATTATTGACTTTAAATTCACTTCCGATCAGCGGCCGGAGCATTTTACACAGGTAAAATCATATCAAAAGTTATTGACCGATATGAATTATATTAATGTAAAAAGCTATTTGTATTACGGGTTTTTGCAGGAGTTGGTGGCGGTGTAGTTTTTACTTAAACAAATCGCTATGAGAACCGGTACGAATCAACCTAATTTCGTTGTCTATCGTAATCTCAACCCACAGCAATAACAAATCTGGTTTCACGTGGCATTCCCAGCAATCATTATATTCACCTTTTAATTTATGAGCTAAATATTTATTTTCCAGTTCTTTAACTCCTGTTAAACTTAGATGATTTATAAAAGAATTCAGTAAATCAAAGTCTTTTTGAGAACGCTTTTTAATCAGCTTCAAGTCTTTTAAAAACCGATTTGTAAAACTTATAGTAAACAAAATAATCAAACTAATTTGAAAAGTTCATCTATACTTTCTGCTTTTGTAACCTTTCCGTTTCGGGCATCTTTTATGGCGCGAACGGTTTTTTCGTTCGGAACATTTTCTACTTTTATATGCTTTTGATCTACCGAAACACCAATCGCTTTCAACACGCCTTTAACCATTTTCAGCTTGCTGTCTTCCACTTCTAAAATTAATGTTGCCATAATTAATTTAAAAATACAAAAATAACATTAATGACGCTCACGCAATATTCTACCAAATATTTTACTTTTCTAAATCATTGGATTACAGATAATAATTTGCTTTTCCAATTTGCCGGAACAGAGTTTTCGTATCCGATAACTGAAAAACAAATAGCAGATTATCAGCATAAAAACCCAAACCGAAATTTTTACATCGGCTTAAATGAGGCAAACGAACCGATAGCTTTTGGCGAAATTATCCCGCAGGAAAACAACATTCCGAGAATTGGAAGGTTGCTGATTGAAAATCCAAACGAACGCGGAAAAGGTTATGGGACTTCTTTTATCCACCTTTTATTGGCAGAATGCAAAAAGAAGTTTCAAACCAATTGCGTTGAATTATTTGTGTTGGAGGATAATCTTCCGGCAATAAAATGCTATCAAAAAGTCGGTTTTCAGTTTTTGCCCGATCAAACCTGGGAAGTTAGCCACAATGGGCAAAAATATTTGCTGCATAAAATGGCTTACAATTTTTAATTTTATCCATCCAAATGATCCCCTTTCTCCATGAGGTTGCTGCCGATTTAATTGCCCGTTTAGGCGATGATTTAAAACAAACAGCCATCATTTTTAACAACAAACGACCGGAAGCTTTTCTAAAAAAGCACCTCGGCGAGTTGCAGGGCAATGCTTCTTTTAGCCCTGCTTTTTTTACGATTTCCTCGTTTTTTGCGGCTTCAACGAGTTTGGTGGTGGCCGATTCGTTGAAGCAGTTTTTTATCTTGCATCAGGAGTTTAACAAATTATTGATCGCCGAAGGAAAACCTACACTTTCGCCGGATCAGTTTTTTCCAATGGCAAACATCATTTTAAGTGATTTTGCTGAAGTAGATTACGATCTGGTTAACGCCGAAGAATTATTTACGCAACTGGAAGATATTGCGGTGATCCAGCAGCAATTCAGTCATTTTACCGAGGAGCAGCAGCAATTTTTAGAGCGATTCTGGTCGTCTTTTTCTGCGGATAAACAACGCACGCATCAGCAAAAATTCCTGGAATTATGGAAACGGATGCCAGCTTTATATCAAGGTTTTCATCAGGCTTTGCAAAATCAGGGATTGATAACTTCGGCACAAACTTACCGTCGTTTAGCAGAAGGAAAGTCAGATCTGCCAGATTTTATTTCACCTTATAAAAAGCTTATTTTTATCGGTTTTAATGCTTTGAATAAGTGCGAAGAAAAGCTTTTTAAACAATGGCAGGAGCAAGGCTGCGCGCTGTTTTATTTCGATACCGACGATTACTATTTGCAGGATGATTTGCAGGAAGCAGGCGTTTTTCTCCGCAGAAATATTTTTAAAAGCGGTTTAGTCAACAGTTTTCCTGGGCATAGTTTTTTAGGCGATAAAAGAAGTGCCGTTGATGTGATTAAAACACAAGGCCACGCAGCTCAAGCCAAAGTTTTAACCGAACGGATCAAATTTGAAGCATTAGCAGCATTTGATGAAAACCCTGAAAAAACAGCCATCATTCTGGCCGATGAAACTCTGTTGGTTCCGGTAATGCAAACGCTTCCGCCGGAAGCAGGGATTGTAAATATTACAATGGGTTATCCGCTCACACAATCGCCGCTTTTTGGGTTAACAGAATTGTGGTTGAAGATCCAGGAACAGATCAACAAAAAGCAAAAACACACGATTTATTACCGCGACGCGCTGGCGTTTTTATCGCACCCAATGTCCGGCGTAAAAGCTGCGGAACGGGAGCAATTGCAAAACAAATTGTTAACGCATCAATGGGTTGAAGTTCCGCTAACCGAACTGCATTTAATTTCTGCCCTTGCGCCCAACTTTTTTACTTCGCGCCACAGCGGTTTGCAAACTATTGATGCTTTGTATTTGATGCTGACCGCCGTTTTAGAGCAGCGGCAAAGGCAAAATCAGTTAAACGAACTGGAAGCAAACCTGATTTTGGAAGCCTGTAAAAAGCTGAATTTGCTGTACGATAACTTGGATTATTACGCGCCGTCTTTAGGTTTATCGCTGGTTTTTGCGCTGATCCGAAAAACGCTTGCAAGTCTGGCCGTTCCGTTGGAAGGCGAGCCCTTGCGCGGAATCCAGGTGATGGGCATGTTGGAAAGCCGTTGCCTGGATTTTGAACACGTTATTATTTTGGGGATGAACGAAGGCACGATGCCAAAACGGAACGTCAATCCTTCTTTTATTCCGGATAGTTTGCGCCGTGCCAATGGAATGCCTGTTTTAGAAAATCAGGACGCGATTTCCGCTTATTTGTTTTATCGTTTGCTGCAACGATCAGAAAAAGTAACACTGGTTTATGATGGTTTAGGCGGAGAAACCGAAGCCGCGGAACCGAGCCGTTTTATCCGTCAGTTGGCGTACGAAAGCAAGCTGCAATTCAATTATTTGCAACAGGAGCAGCCGGTTAAAATTGAACCTTCCAACGTCATCGTTATTCCAAAAACCGGCAGAGTTTGGAAAGCGATGGAAAGCTTCTTTTACCAGGGAAATCCTTTCAAAACCAATAATATTTCGGCAACGGCTTTAACTACGTATTTAACGTGTTCGCTACAGTTTTTCTTTCGATATGTGGCGAAAATGAAAGAGCCGGAAGAAGTTACCGAAAACCTGGAAGCAAGTCAGATCGGTTCTGCTTTGCACCAAGGTTTGGAGTGGTTTTATCAGGATTTGCTGAACGTGGATGCGTTAATCTCCGCAGAAAACATCGACATAAAACTGCCGGAAGTTGCAGAATATAGTCGCGCTGCTTTATCTGAAGTGATCTACGGCAACCGGAAAGCCTTGCAAAAACCAAACAGCATGCAGCAAATTGTTCTGCAAATTGTGGGCGAATACATGCAGACGATTTTGAAACACGATAGCGTTTCGGCACCGTTCCGCATCATCGAGCTGGAAAATAAAAAGGATTACAAATACCATTTTCCGATAAAAATTAATGGCCAAACGAAGCATCTGCAACTGTATGGGATTTTGGACCGCGTTGATGAGCATAACGGCAAAACGCGCATCATTGATTACAAAACCGGCAGCGACGAACTGAAATTTGCTTCGCTCGAAAAACTTTTTGAGCGCGATGGCAAAGCGCAAAACAAGGCCGTTGTGCAAACGCTTTTCTACACTTACATTTATGAGCAGGTGAAACAAACTAACAACGTGGAGCCGAATTTGTACGTGGTGCGCAAGATGAAACTGGAAGGCACGCGCTTTAAATCAGGCAAAACGGTTTTGCAGGAATTGGATTTGGAAGATGCGAAGGTTACTTTTAAAGATTATCTGCAAAAAACGCTGGACGAAATGTTTGATCAGCAAATTTCTTTCAATCAAACTACGCGAATTGAGAATTGCCAGTATTGTCCGTATAAAGATATTTGTGAGCGGTAAGTTGATGCTTCTTTTATCGGGTTAAAACTAGTAAATTATTATCTATTGGTTTTTGTGCGATAAAAGAAGCATCTTCATGTTTTTAAAATATATTTGAGTATGAGCAAAATCGATAAGCTACTTTTGAAATTACTTTCGGGTACTTCAGACAGTAACATTGGTTTTGAAGAATTGAGGTCGTTATTATTTCCCCTCGGTTTTAATGAAAGAACAACTGGTGGTAGCCATAGAATTTTTACTAAAGAAAGTGTTGCTGAAATTATTAATATTCAGCCAAACGGATCAAAAGCAAAAGTTTACCAGGTTAAACAAGTTAGAACAATTATCCTAAAATATAAATTAACATTAAATGGAAAGTAAATACGAAATCATCATTTACTGGAGCAATGATGATGAAGCATTCCTTGCAGAAGTGCCAGAATTGGCCGGATGTATGGCAGATGGTAAAAGTTATATTGAAGCGATCCAAAACATAGAAATTGTGATCCGGCAATGGATTGAAACTGCACTCGAACTAGGTAGGGAAGTACCAAAACCAAAAGGAAAATTAATGTATGCCTGATTTTTTTAAATATTTCTTCAGCAGCTTACTCATGTGTTTTGCTACTGCAACTTTCGCCCAGAAACCTCAAAACCCAGATCAGGAAAAACAGAAAACCCATTGGGTAGATTCTGTTTTTAGGAAGTTGAACCGGCACGACCGCGTTGCCCAACTTTTGATGGTTCGCGCGCATACTAACTTGGGTTTGGCTTATGAAGATTCTGTTGCTGGTGTTATTCAAAAAGAACACATTGGTGGCTTGGTTTTCTTTCAAGGCGGACCAGTTCGGCAGGCAGCTTTAACCAATCGCTACCAAAAACTATCACGTATTCCGTTGCTGGTTGCGATGGATGGCGAGTGGGGTTTGGGCATGCGCTTGGATTCTGTGATTTCTTATCCTTATCAAATGACTTTGGGCGCGATACAAGACAATACGTTGATTTACAAAATGGGCCAGTTTGTGGCGAAGGATTTTAAACGTTTAGGCTTGCAGATGAATTTTGCGCCGGACATGGATGTGAACAATAATCCAAACAATCCGGTTATTGGTTTTCGCTCTTTCGGTGATAACAAATTTAATGTGGCTAAAAAAGGCATTGCTTATCTCACAGGAATGCAAAATGGAGGAATCCTCACTACGGCGAAACATTTTCCGGGACATGGCGATACCGATGTAGATTCTCACCAGGATTTGCCGCTACTGCCTTTTACCGTGCAGCGTTTGGATTCGTTGGAAATGTATCCTTTTCAGGAAGCGGTTAAAGTCGGTATCAGCGGAATTATGATTGCGCACATGAATATTCCGGCTTTGGATACCACCGCGCATTTGCCCTCTACGCTTTCAAGGCCAATTGTTACCGGTGTTTTAAAAGAACAGTTGGGCTTTAAAGGCTTGATTGTTTCAGATGCGATGGAGATGAAAGGCGTGGTCAAATACTTTCCAAATTCGGAAGCCGATGTGCTGGCCTTAAATGCCGGAAACGATATTTTAGAACTCACCCAAAACTCGGTGCGTGCTGTAAAAGCAATCAAAAAAGCCATCCGTAAAGGCAACATCAACAAAAAAGAGTTTTTTGTTAAGGTAAAAAAAGTATTGGCGGCTAAATATGATGTTGGCCTTAATCAATACAAAGAAATTTCGGAAACGAATTTATACTCTGATCTAAATTCCGAAGAAAGCAAAAACCTGAACCAGCAGTTAACAGATTCGGCAGTAACACTGTTAAAAGGAGATACCACAATTCAGCGTTTAAATTTTATCAAAAAAACGGCTTTGCTGGCAATCGGTACAAATCAAATTACACCTTTTCAGTTGGGCTTGCAAAAATGGTTTGGCAACAATACTATTTTTTATGCCTCAAAAACAGCATCGGCAGAAGAATTGAATCAGTTACTGAATCAGCTTAAAACTTATGATCAGGTTTTGGTTGGTGTTTTCGATACGCGCACCCGACCATATAGCAAACTGGATTACAAGGCTGATTTAAAAGAATTTACAAACAATGTTGTTGCTTTAAATAGTAGTGTTGTAACCATTTTCGCCAATCCGTATACCATCGCTACGCTTGATGGATTAGCAAAATGTCCTGTTTTAATTGTGGGTTATCAAAACAGTTTAGAGATGCAGCAATCGGCAGTAAAAGTAATCAGTCGGCAACTGAAACCAACAGGCACTTTGCCGGTAAACATCAATCCTGCTTTTACTTTCGGGATGGGCGTCGTAGCGCGTTAAGCTTTTTTTATCGGTATAAATTTTACCTTTTTCAACCCAAAACCAAAGTTGTAAATCAGGTTTTACTGTTTATATTTGCGCTTAAGATACACTTGATTTTATATAGGATGAGAGAAATACAGTTCAGAGAAGCACTTCGCGAGGCCATGAACGAGGAAATGCGCAAAGACGACACGATTTTGTTAATGGGTGAAGAAGTTGCCGAATATAATGGTGCCTATAAAGTGAGCCAGGGAATGCTGGACGAGTTTGGTGCTAAACGGATAATTGATACGCCGATCTCTGAACTGGGTTTTGCTGGTATTGCTATCGGTGCCGGTATGAACGGTTTAAAGCCAATTGTAGAATTCATGACGTTTAACTTTTCGCTGGTTGCCATCGATCAAATCATCAACGGTGCAGCAAAATTAATGTCTATGAGCGGCGGACAATTTTCTTCGCCACTTGTTTTTCGCGGGCCAACTGGTAACGCAGGTATGTTGAGTTCTCAGCACAGTCAGTGTTTTGAAGGTTGGTACGCTAACTGTCCGGGTTTAAAAGTAGTTGTACCTTCCAATCCGGCTGATGCAAAAGGCTTGTTAAAATCAGCTATTATCGATCCTGATCCTGTTATTTTTATGGAATCTGAATTGATGTATGGTGATAAAGGCGAAGTGCCTGAAGAAACCTATTACACAGAAATCGGTAAAGCCAAAATAGTAAAAGAAGGCACCGACGTTACGATTGTAAGCTTCGGCAAGATTATGAAAGTAGCAATCGCGGCTGCGGCGGAACTGGAAAAAGAAGGAATCCATGCCGAAGTGATCGATTTGCGCACTGTTCGCCCGATCGATTATCCTTGTGTATTAGCATCTGTTAAAAAAACAAACCGTTTGGTGATTGTAGAAGAAAGCTGGCCTTTAGGTTCTATCGCTACAGAAGTTGCGTTTAAAGTGCAAAAAGATGCTTTCGATTATTTGGATGCGCCAATTATACGCATTATGGGCGGAGACGTTCCGCTGCCTTATGCACCAACTTTGATCCAGGAATATCTGCCAAACCCGGAAAAAGTAATTAAAGCGGTAAAAGAAGTAATGTACGTTAAAAAGTAAAATTTAACGATAGACACAGAAGCCTGCCAGTTGCTAAAACTGACAGGCTTTTTTTATGCCGATAAAAGAAGCATTGCTATTTAGCAGGTTCTTCGCCTTTTGCTTTTTGTTTTAATGCTTGCCTGCGGCGCACAATTTTCCGTGCAACCGAGTTTTTTCTGCCTGCGTTTTTTTTAACCATCACCTTAAATTGATAAAAACTGATGTCGATACTTTTTGTGTCTGGGTTGTTCGACAAATACCCGATGAGTAAAATAATCAGCCCGATAATAATCCCCAAAAAATAAAATGAATGCTCCATTGTAATGCCCTCTCTCCATTACAATATTACGTATTTATTGCTAAAAAAGTTAGCAAAATAAAAAAAATTATTTTTAGTGTTGAAGAAAAACTTCAGCCTAAAAATTTTTGATGTGGTAAAAGAAGCACTCCGATTTAGAAATTGATTATTTTCTTAATCAGATAAATGTAATATAGCTTTTGAATTATTATAAATGTATAAAACAGTTTTGGTCGATAAAAAAGGACTTTCAATACTTCTTTTATCAACCTAAAATTAGTTAGTGATTTTGAAAATCAAATTTTAACGCCAAAGCCAACATTAAAAGTGATGCCATCCGCAGGCAATATGCCCGGGCCGGGAAGAATAGTTATCCGGCGTGTAAAATATTTGGCATTTAACACATTATTGATATTGCTAAAAATATGATAACGTTGCAAAAAGCTATAATTGAACGACCAGTCGAAAACATGATAAGCCGGAACAATCCCGCTTAAACCAGTTGGATTAAATATTGTGTTATTGGCATCGGTATAATTTTTACCAACGTAACTTAATTGTAGTGATGTGGTAATGCGTGAATTAAGATAAGTTAAACCAACACGGTTAATTACCTGCGGCGTGCCTTCCAGCCATTTTCCATCCAAAGTAATATTACTGGCGCCATTGCTTAACGATCCGCTGGTGTAACGCGCATGATCGTAAGAAAAGGAATTAAACAAACGGATATCATTCGCAGTGCTTTTATCAAACGCTTTCCACGGTGAAACTTCGGTATAAACTTCCACACCTTTGGCTACAGCGTTACCAATATTGGTGGTATAAATGTAAGTTTGGTTGATGGCGTTAGTTTGCGTGAGATTGCCAATCCTGTCGCCGTAATAAACGTAGTAAAGGTCAAAATCGTAATTGAAGATGTTGCCGATGTTGCCGCGATAACCTAAATCTGCATCATAACCACGGCTGTCTTTCAGGTTTGGGTTGACAATAGCCAAGTCATTTCCGGGAATAATATTAGCATAAGAAAAAGGACGGTAAGCCTGCGAAATATTGCCATAAAACTGACTGTTGTTGGTTAACTGATATTGCAAACCCGTTCCAAATAGTGGAAAATGGCGTTGGTTTTTGTACGATACATAATCCTTGGCATTGTCAATTAAACCAGCCAAACTGGTGTTAATAATCTCATATCTGGCTCCAGGCGTTACCGAAAATTGCGGTGTAACCTGGAACACATTTTCTGCAAAGGCAGCGTAATTATGCGTGCGCAGGTTCAATGCGATTCCGTAAGGATTGGTTAGCGTTAAATCATAATCAGAACCGATTGTGCCCGTCCCTTTTTGGTTACGGTTGGTTGTTTCTATAAAATAGCGCAACCCGGAAGTAAAAGTGCTGGTTAAACCGCCCAATTTATAGCGGGTAAGCAAACGGGCTTCAGTAGTAAAACCGGTGTAATAATCGCGGTCAACCTGGCGCGGATTAAAAGTGTTTAGTTTTTTATTAACGGTATCGGCAACATTTGGATTGTTTAAAAACTGCACACTGTTACGCTGGCCAATAACCATGTGTGAAGTTACTTCGAGCTTGGTGCGGCTACTCAAGGCGTAGTTGAATAATATTGCGGGAAGATTAATCTCCGGGTTAAAATAATTGCGGGTTCGGGTAGAAGTGCGGTTATCAGCATTAAACTGCGCATCGGTTAAACCACCAGCATCTTGCTCTCTGAAATTAACCCGCGAAAACTGCAAAGCAATGCTGCCCTTGGTATTAAACTGATATTTGAGGTTGGCATAGAACCATTGCCCATTAAAAGCAGCATTATTGCGGTAGCCGTTTCCGGTACGACTGGCAAAATAAGCGTAATAATTCCATTTGCCGCTTTGTCCGCTTACAGCGTTAAAAGAATTAAAGTACTTGTTAGAACCTGCAGATTGTTCGCTTTGTATGCCGAGAACTTTGGTGCTGTCGCCTTCTTTCATTTTATAATTCACCATACCACCAAACTGACTGCCAAACTGTAAAGCCGCCGAGCCGCGGACAATCTGAATTTGCTGTACAGCATCAAATTGAGGCGTGTAATGGTCTTCCGGGTATCCAAATAAATCAGAATTGGTAACGTAGCCGTTTTGTCGGACGTTCGTTTCGTTGGATCGATGTGTATCTGTTCCTCTCGTACCAATATTAACCTGGAAACCGTTTCCGCTCATTTCCCAAACATTAACGCCTGGTATCGTTGCAAAAATTGTTCGCACGGTGCTGTTAGACAGGTTTGCCCGGCCAGCATCGGGATTGATGGAAAAGCTTCTTTTACCAGCAAAAATATAAGTGCCTTCTACATCT
>CAZZVO010000018.1:0-25551 GCA_964657505.1 uncultured Mucilaginibacter sp. | reverse complement strand
AGCTTTTGTTGCCGAAACCAAGTAAAAAACCAAAAAACAGCAGGTAGAAAATTGTTCTTTTTAAGTTGAAGTCAAGATGCATTTTATAAGTAGTGAGTTGTGATCATACTGTTTTTACCGGTATAAAAATAGTATATCGAAACAGGATAAGCGTTTAGTGTTTGTCATTTTGCCCGATCTTCCAGTTTTAAGCCGATAAAAGAAGCATTGCTATAGAAAAAACTGTTTTCAAACAAAAAGCCCTGCTGGTTTAGCAAGGCTTCTGTTAGTATGAACAACTTATTATTTAAGCATGAACTTCATCGGATTTAAATATTTTTGCTGTTAAAAAATCTCCGTTCATCCTGGCAATATTCGTTAGCTTGATGCTTTTTGGACATTCTGCTTCGCAAGCTGCGGTGTTGGTGCAATTACCAAAACCTTCTTCGTCCATTTGTGCCACCATATTTTGTACACGCTGGTAACGCTCTGGCTGACCCTGCGGCAACAATGCCAGTTGCGAAATTTTTGCTGATACAAATAGCATCGCTGAAGCATTTTTACAAGCCGCTACGCAAGCACCGCATTGGATGCAAGTTGCAGAGTTAAATGCTTCATCAGCAATTGGTTTCGGGATCGGGATTTCGTTCGCATCAGGCACGCCGCCAGTGTTTACAGAAACATATCCGCCAGCATGTTGGATACGATCAAAAGCAGAACGGTCTGTCGCTAAATCTTTTACTACCGGAAAAGCAGCAGCGCGCCAAGGTTCAATGGTGATGGTCTGTCCATCGTAAAAACTGCGCATGTGCAACTGGCAAGAAGTGATGGCTTGTTTTGGGCCATGCGGACGGCCGTTAATATATAAAGAACACATTCCACAAATTCCCTCGCGGCAATCGTGGTCAAAATAGATTGGGTCTTCTCCTTTCAAGATTAAACCTTCGTTCACTACGTCCAACATCTCCAAAAAAGACATATCCGGAGAAATATCTTTTGCCGGATAAGTTACAATCTTACCTGGTGTTTTTGCATCTTTCTGGCGCCAAACTTTTAGCGTCAGGTTCATATTTCCGTTACTCATATTGATCTGTTATGAGTTGTAAGTTAACTGTTGTAAGTTGAAACAGGCAACTTGCAACCGAAAACCGGCAACTGTTATTTATAACTTCTTTGTGTTAATTTAACGTTTTCGAAAATCAATTCTTCCCGGTTTAATATTTCGGGTTGATTTTCGCCTGTATATTCCCAGGCTGCAACGAACGAATAGTTTTCGTCATCGCGTTTTGCTTCACCTTCTTCTGTTTGAGATTCTTCGCGGAAGTGACCGCCGCATGATTCGCGACGCATTAAAGCATCATCAATCATCAGTTCTCCCAATTCGATAAAATCTGCAACCCGACCAGCGCGTTCTAAGGAGAAATTAATTTCTTCGTTCTCGCCCATTACAATGGCATTTTGCCAGAAATCAGCTTTTAATGCCTGGATTAATCCTTTTGCTTTGATTAAACCAGCTTCATTACGCGCCATCCCGCAATATTCCCAAATGATATGGCCTAAATCTCGGTGATATTCGTTCACTGTTTTATTCCCTTTTTTCATAGAAAGGAACTTCGCAACACGATCTTCTACATCTTTTTTAGTTTGTGCGAAAGCAGGATGTGTTGGATCAATAGGTTTTGGGCCGATTGTAGCCAGATAATCACCCAAAGTATAAGGGATTACAAAATAACCATCTGCCAAACCTTGCATCAATGCAGAAGCACCTAAACGGTTTGCACCGTGATCGGAGAAGTTTGCTTCGCCCAAAGCATAGCAGCCGGGAATGGTAGTCATCAAGTTATAATCAACCCAAAGCCCGCCCATGGTATAATGCACGGCCGGATAAATGCGCATGGGTTGTTTGTACGGGTTTTCGTCTGTAATTTGATAATACATATCAAACAGGTTACCATATTTTGCAGCTACGGTATCTTCTCCTAAACGACTGATTGATTCGGCAAAATCAAGGTAAACTGCTTTTCCGGAAGTACCTACACCTCGGCCTTCATCTGATACTTCTTTTGCATTACGAGAAGCCACATCGCGCGGAACCAAATTACCAAAAGATGGATATTTACGTTCCAAGAAATAATCGCGGTCTTCTTCTTTAATATCGGTTACTTTGATTTCTCCTTTGCGTAGTTTTTCTGCCGTAGCAACTGTTTTTGGTGCCCAAACACGGCCGTCGTTCCGCAGCGATTCCGACATTAAAGTCAGTTTAGACTGATGATCCCCAGAAACAGGAATACAAGTTGGGTGTATCTGTGTAAAACAAGGATTTGCAAAATAAGCACCGCGTTTATGTGCACGCCAAGCCGCCGTAACGTTAGAACCGATTGCATTAGTTGATAGGTAAAACACATTGCTATAACCGCCAGTACATAACAAGACTGCGTGTCCAGCATGTGTTTCGATAGCGCCAGTTCTTAAATTACGGGTAACAATTCCTTGCGCTTTTCCATCTGCAACCACCACGTCCAACATTTCTGTACGGGTGTACATTTTTACTTTACCCAAGTGAATTTGACGGTTCAACGAAGAATATGCCCCTAAAAGAAGCTGTTGTCCGGTTTGACCGCGAGCATAAAACGTTCTGGAAACCTGGGCACCACCAAAAGAACGGTTATCCAGCAAACCACCATATTCGCGGGCAAAAGGAACGCCTTGCGCCACGCACTGATCAATTATGTTTACCGAAACTTCGGCCAAACGGTAAACGTTAGCTTCGCGAGCGCGGTAATCGCCGCCTTTTATCGTATCATAGAACAAACGATAAACACTATCGCCATCGTTCTGATAATTTTTTGCTGCATTAATCCCGCCTTGTGCTGCAATAGAGTGCGCACGGCGCGGACTATCCTGAAAACAAAATGCAGTAACATTATAGCCTAATTCGGCCAATGAAGCTGCTGCCGAAGCACCGGCCAGCCCTGTACCTACCACAATTACGTTGTACTTTCGTTTGTTGGACGGATTAACCAGTTTAAGGTTGAACTTTTGCTTGTTCCACTTTTCGGCTAATGGCC
This sequence comes from uncultured Mucilaginibacter sp., assembly GCA_964657505.1. Classification (GTDB taxonomy): domain Bacteria; phylum Bacteroidota; class Bacteroidia; order Sphingobacteriales; family Sphingobacteriaceae; genus Mucilaginibacter_A. Next base: position 22,504 of record CAZZVO010000018.1, on the reverse strand, counting down.
CTTCAGGCAGTTTGGCGTTTAATTCCATTTTGTTAGTTTTTATCTTATAAAAGAAGCATTACGGTTTTAACCTGATGCTGGTTTATCTTCTGGTGAAATAATAGACAATTGGCATAGCTGCAAACCCAATTGGGATAATCACAGCAAAAAGCCAGATACCAATCTGGTTTACGATTGGTTTGTATTTACGGTGGTTCATGCCCATTGTTTGCCAACTGCTTTGAAACCCATGCAGTAAATGGAATGATAAAGCCACCATAGCAATTACGTAAAACAACACATACAAAGGTGAACTAAACGAAAATATCACCTGTGCCTGCAAATCCTTAGCGATGGTTATTTCCTGCTGCTTATTTACATCTACATACTTTGCATATTCGTATTCGCCTTGTGGCAATTGTTTAGCGGAAACCAATTTACCAGTTTTAATATCCGTGCGGTATTCTTTAAATGGCATTTTTGGACCTTCGTGATTTTTAAACCACTCGTCTTTGTGGTAACTAAACCAGAAATTGCCCATGTGGATCACGATAAACAACAGCAAAACCGAACCCAGAATTCCCATATTGCGCGATGACCAGATGCTAGGCGATTTTGGTTGAAGCACATAATTGATTGGCCTTGCTCTACGGTTATTTAAGGTAAGCACCAACGCGTAAATAGAATGCACAATAATGGTTAAATAAAGCAGGTATGAGATTACTTTTATCGGTGGAAAATGCGTCATGAAATGAGAGTAATCATTAAAAGCCAAGCCTTCATCATTTTTAAACAACTGAAAATTTCCGCTTAAATGAACGATCAAAAACAGGCAAAGAAATATACCGGTTAAAGACATGATTAGTTTTTTTCCTATTGAAGAAGAAAGCGTCTGTGTAGAACCACTCATTGAAATTAAATTTTGGGATTATTATACAAAAGTATTTATTAAAGCCGAAAAGATATTAAAGGTTCTGGCTAATATCTGTTTCAATATTTATTTAGAACCGATCTAAATCGCAAACAAGTGTTTTGATCTTGGTTGGTTTAAAAAGCAATTACTTTATCATTTAAAACACCAAAAACACGATCGATTTCCTGATGCTGAATGGCAACCCTTCCCGTAAACTTTCCAAACGAAGGCAAAATTGCCTGATGGGCACCAAAAGCATAACAAGCTAAAGTTACCGCATCACGGCCTTTGCCGCGTAAATGTACGCCAGGATGAATGTGCCCGCAAAGTGTATAGGTTGTTTCATCCGCTTCAACTTCTTGTTTTTTTAGCGGATGATGAGCCATTCGAAAAGGTTTTACAACCAACTCCTGATGCACAGAAATATTCAGATCAGTAAAATGCTTTTCCTGGATGATGTCATGGTTTCCTTTAATCAAAACCATATTTATTTCGGCATACTTGTTTCGCCACAAACTGAACCAGTGCCAATCGCTGTTTTTATCGCTGTGAAATAAATCCCCCAAAAAAATAATTTTTTCCGGCTGATGCTCTTCAATCAAAGCAGAAAGTACTTCTAAATCTTTTTGCGCCAGTTCGTTTGGTACCGCAATTCCTGCTTTACGAAAGTGTGCCGTTTTTCCTAAATGCACATCCGCAAGGATCAACGTTTTCTGGTCTTTCCAGTAAATTGCTTTTTGGGGCAGTAAAAGAAGTATTTGTTGTTTAAAAAAGAATTCGATCCCGTCACAAGTCATCACCACAAAATAACCACAAAACAAAAAAACCTGCAAATTTTACTTTGCAGGTTTTGTAATGCTTCTTTTAGCACCTATTTTTATCTGTCCATTTTATAACGGTTGGTGAATGCGCCACCATCCGGACTAACGCCAGCGATAATCAAAATACCATCTTTCACATTAGAAATAGCTTTATCAATTGCTTCGGGAGAATTGACAGGAACTTTATTGATCGATGTGATCACAGAACCTTCTTCAATACCCAACTGATCAAACATGCGACCCGGACGAACTTGTGTAACCAGCACGCCGCTCTTCATGTTGTATTTTTGTTTTTGCTCGCTGTTTAACGGGGCAAAACTTGCACCAAGATTGTTATAAATTTCTTCGGCAGATTTTGATCTTCCGTTGCTTGCTAATATTGCGTTGTTTTCGGCTTTCAATGTTACCGCAAAATTTTGCTCTTTTCCATCGCGCAAAACAGTTAAATTAATTTTATCACCAGGTTGCAAACGGGCAACTTTTTCTTGCAAATCAGAAGATTCGTAAACTGTATTGCCATCAACTTTGGTAATGATATCACCTTTACGGATACCAGCCTGTTGTGCGCCGCCACCTTGAACCAATTCATTCACAAACAAACCATTCGTAGTTTTAATATTTAATTCTTGTGCTGCATCAGGATTTAATTCCCTAAAGGCAACGCCAACATAACCACGTTTTACTTTACCAAATTTTTCGATATCGTTCAACACTTTTTTAGCAAGATTGATAGGAATGGCAAAACCATAACCTTCGTAAGAACCTGTGTGCGATAAGATTGCAGAATTGATCCCGATCAACTCACCACGAGTATTCACCAAAGCACCGCCGCTATTTCCAGGATTGATAACCGCATCCGTTTGGATGAAAGACTCAATCCCTTTATTTAAAACAGGTGTTTGTGCTTGAGAACGGCTCATATTCGGATCAATCATTTGGTTATCATCATCATCTCCTCTTCCAATAATCCCAACAGAACGGCCTTTTGCACTAACAATACCGGCAGTTACGGTAGAAGCCAAATTAAACGGGTTACCTACGGCCAAAACCCACTCGCCAACTTTGGCATCGTCAGAATTACCAAATTTTACAATTGGCAAATTCGTGGCACTGATTTTAATTAAAGCCAAATCTGTGTTTGGGTCTGTGCCGATTACTTTAGCACTGAATGTACGTTTATCGTTCGTGGTGATTTCAATTTTATCTGCTTTCTCTACCACGTGGTTATTGGTAACGATATAACCATCCGTAGAAATAATAACGCCCGAACCAGAAGCTTTTTGCGGACCGGAAGGTTGCCTGCGGCGCATGCCAAACATATCACCAAACATTTGCTCCATTTGGTCCTGTCCGCCGCCTTGAGAAGATGAAGAATATGTGGTACGGATGTAAACAACGGCTGGCGTAACGGCTGCTGCTGCTTGTGTAAAATCTACCGTTCCGGCTGATGATACCAGCGGTGCGATATGGTTACTTGCGAAATATACTTTTTGCCGGTCTTCAAATGTCGAAACATCTGTGTTTTTGGTCTCTACCAGTTTGTAGGCGCCAACGGCAATCGCGCCTCCTAAAATGGCCGTCATTAATGATAATCCTACCTTTTTCATATTTAATTTTTGTGTCTTGCTTTTTAAATTACTCTATTCAAATTTAATGCCTTATTGACTTTTAAATCAACCTAAAGTTACCCGAAAGATTGTTAAATAATGTTAAACCTTGTATTTTGATTTTAGGTTGATGATCAGCAGCAATAATCCATTGTTTTACAACCAAAGAATGCGGATTTTGTGCCGATAAAAGAAGTATCTAAATTGAAACAAATATTCTATAAATATCAGGGTGCGGGTAACGATTTTATATTGATAGACAACCGTTTACAGCAATTTAACCATCATCAACCAGAACTTATTGCAAAGCTTTGCGATCGCCGTTTTGGAATTGGTGCCGATGGCATCATGTTTTTGCAGGTAAAAGAAGCATTTGATTTTGAAATGATTTATTACAACGCCGACGGAAAACCAAGCAGCATGTGCGGCAATGGCGGGCGTTGCATTGTTGCTTTCGCTAAATTTTTAGGGTTGATCAAAAAGGAAACTGACTTTCTGGCAGTTGACGGCGCGCATTATGCCACAATTTCCGAAACGGGCGATTGGGTGAGTTTGCAAATGATTGATGTTGATGTAATTAACCGAGATGGCGAAGCTTATGTTCTAAATACAGGCTCGCCGCATTATGTAGAATTGGTCGAGGATCTGGAACATAAAAATGTTTATCAGGATGGTTATGCAATCCGTAATAATGCTGTTTATCAGCAAGATGGCATCAACATAAATTTTGTAGAACCTTTAAACGATGGCTATTTCGTCCGCACTTTTGAGCGAGGTGTGGAAGACGAAACTTATGCCTGCGGAACCGGCGTAACTGCCGTTGCTTTGGCTATGGCAAAACATCAGCAAAAAACCGGTGCTGTTTTTACCCATATAAAAGTTTTAGGCGGAGATTTAAGCGTTAAATTTAATTACGATGGTACTGTTTTTACCAATATTTTTTTAGAAGGCCCGGCCAAACAAGTTTTCTCCGGAGAAGTTGAAATCTAAATACAAAGCTATTATCGCTTTTCGCCCTTAACTTCCCCGCTCCTTAAAACCATACTTCTTCTATCACCCTAAAAATCGCATAAAGCATTTTTCTTTTAAGCTAATTCTGCCTACGTTTGAAACTTTGCCCGACTGTAAAACCGGAAGGCATTTTTTTTGCAGATACAATGTTAAGAGTAGATAGCGGCAAGCCTTGTAAAATTATTTATGCCATTTGCAAGCATGAATATTTGTCGTATTTGATTGAGCCGCATGTTGTCCAACTCAACCCAAACGGCGAATATTCGCTTACGCACCAGCGTTTGTTTGTAAATACTGCGGAAGAATTTGCCGATTGTTTAGATGATACCGACCGAAAACTGATCCGGATTTTGCAGGAGATCGAGCAAAGCAACATCATCCTTAAATATTATAAAAAACCGATCCGGCCGTTAGAGTTTTTTTCGAAAATTTATACAGAAGAAGCTTTCGAAAAACTTCGGCCTAAAATTGAAAAAAAGCTGGCAGAAGCACTTTTATTACTTCCCGAAAAAGAATTGTGTGTGATGAGCCGCGAAGGTTATCCGGCAGAACGAATCATTCAAATTGCAGACGAAGCAGCAACCGTTTTGTTCCACTTCCGCAGAAACGAAAACGAAACGCGCTATTATCCAACCATTAAATACAAAGGTCAGCGGATCGAGTTTATGTTTAAAGGTGCCGAAATCATTTGTAATAATCCAGCGTATTTGCTTTTGGAGGATGTGCTTTACTACTTCGAAAAAGATATTGAAGGCAAAAAACTGCTTCCGTTTTTGGATAAACGTTACATCTCGATTCAAAAATCTTCCGAAAAAACTTATTACGAAAAGTTTGTTGCACCGCTGATCGAAAAATATCCGGTGTATGCGCAAGGTTTCGAAATCGTTAGCGAACGTTACAATGCTTTACCAATTTTAAAACCAATTTATACGGAAGGCGGAGTTTCGCAAATCCAACTTTTTTTTCGTTACGGAGAAGCGATTTTTCCTTATGGTGACGGGCGGCAGGTTTCTGTCCGGATCGAAAATAAAAATAATGAATACTGTTTTTATCGTATTAAAAGAAGCATTGCCTGGGAAAAAAAGAAGTTTTTGGAACTGGAAAATTTAGGGCTAAAAACAGTATCCAGCCTTTTCCAAAATCTGCAAGTTGATTTGGTTGAAGAGGAAGAAGATAAATCGTTATCGGTTTTTAACTGGCTGAACGAGCACCACGATCAGTTAATTGAAAACGGGTTTGAAATTGAGCAGCCGGAAGGCGAAAAACGCTTTATTTTCGCCAACCCGAAAATCAACCTCGAAATCAGGGAAGGGAACGATTGGTTTGATATTTATGCCATGGTTTATTTCGGCAATTACCAAATCCCGTTTATAGAACTGAAACAACATATTTTAAACCGGCGGCGGGAGTTTGTTTTGCCTTCCGGAGAGATTGCTGTGATCCCGGAAAAATGGTTTTCGCAGTACAGCAACCTGCTTTATTTTAGCGACCAAACGGATAAACTTCGGCTAAAAAAGCACCACATTGGTTTGGTTAACGAGTTGGCAACGAGTGATTATGCGGAAATCACGATGAACAGAAAGCTCCAACAGTTAAATAATTTTGAAAGTCTGGAGGAAATTTCGTTGCCGCAAAACTTTAACGGCGAGCTGCGCTCTTACCAAAAAGCCGGTTACGATTGGTTCCACTTTTTAAAAAAATACCATTTCGGCGGCTGTTTGGCGGATGATATGGGTTTGGGCAAAACCATCCAAACGTTGGCTTTACTGCAAAAAAACAAAGAAGATAACGCGGCGGCAGGTAACGTTACTTCGTTGATTATTATGCCAACCTCGCTTATTTATAACTGGATAAACGAAGCTAAAAAGTTTACGCCGCAAATTAGGATTTTAACTCACACTGGCTCTTTCCGCCATCGGGACGCTGCAACTTTTAGTAATTATGATGTAGTGATCACAACTTACGGCATTATGCGGATTGATGTTGGTTTGCTCAAAGACTTCTTCTTCGAGTACATCATTTTAGACGAAAGCCAGAATATCAAAAATCCGTCTTCTAAATCTTTTCAATCCGTAACAGAATTAAAATCTCGTTATAAATTAATTCTGAGCGGTACGCCCGTGGAAAATTCTGTGAATGATTTATGGACGCAAATTTCGTTCATCAATCCTGGATTGTTGGGAAACCAGGCTTATTTTCAGAATAATTTTGTTATTCCTATCGAGAAAAAAAGAGATGAAGACAAGGCGCACCGCTTACAAGTCCTCATCAAACCTTTTATTTTAAGGCGTACAAAAGAGCAAGTTGCAACCGAACTTCCCTCAAAAACCGAGAATTTATTTTATTCTGAAATGTGCGATGAGCAGGCCGACGAATACGAAAAAGTTAAGTCTGAATACCGGAACGAGCTTTTAAAAAGTATTGAAGAAGGCACATTTGCACAGGCAAAACTACATGTTTTACAAGGATTGATTAAACTGAGGCAAATTGCCAACCACCCAAAATTGATTGATGAAACTTACGAAGGCAGCTCCGGAAAGTTTGATGACGTCTGGCAAATGCTGACTAATGCTTTGGAAGGCGGCCATAAAGTTTTAGTTTTTTCGCAATTTGTACGGCAGTTGACCATCTTTAGAAACCGGCTGGATGAAGATAATATCCCTTATGCATATTTAGACGGAAAAACAAAGAACCGGGAAGAAATCATTACGCAATTTCAGGAAGATAGAACTTTACGGATTTTCCTGATTTCTATTAAAGCCGGAGGTGTTGGTTTAAATTTGACCGAAGCCGATTACGTTTTTATTTTAGACCCTTGGTGGAACCCGGCGGTAGAACAACAAGCGATTGACCGGACACATCGGATTGGGCAAACTAAAAAAGTGATCATCTATAAATTCATCACTAAAAACAGTATTGAAGAAAAGATACTTCTTTTACAACAACAAAAAACACACGTTGCCAACGCGTTGATTACTACCGAGGGAAACTTTATAAAATCCTTAACACCAGAAGATATCAGGGATTTGCTGATGTAACTGTTGGCTTTTATTATTTTTGACTCTTAGCATTTTTAATAGAGTCCTGTTTCTTTTGGGCTGCCTTTTTCTTCTTGTTAAAAAAGCCACGAAGCAAAAAGTTATGCTGGGCTGCTTCCATATTCTGACTAAATCCTTCTGTACCTTTTTTAACTGTTTTTAAGGTGCTATTCGCTTGTCTAACAGTTCCTTCCAAATCATTCGCCAACTTATCACTGGATAATAATTTGCCAATGCTTCCTTTACCATGGTTAATCTTATAAACAATTTCGGATAGGTTTGTCATCAGCACTTCGGCATTGTCTGCAACTTTCGTTACACGGCCAATTATTTTATCAACATCAATTGGGTTAACCGTATTTACCCGGTCGCCATTTTCTAACGCACCATTTCCTGAAGTTCCAGGATTGATCACGATTAGTTTATCTCCCATCAAACCATCGCTTCCGATTGCTGCTTTAACATCTTTTCTTAAAAATTTTTGTACATCTTTATTTAGGGTTAAATCAACCCGAACGGCTGTATCAGATATAATGCGGATATTCTGTATTACCCCAACGTTGATCCCTGCAAAACGTACATTATTTCCAACTTGTAATCCATTCACATTTTTGAACATCCCATAAATGTTGAAAGTTGTATTGAACAAGCTTTTTGATTTTCCTATAAAAAAAATCGCCATCACCAATACTAATAACCCGATGAAAGTGAATAAGCCTAATTTTAATTTTTGTCCGCTATTGGTTTTCATAATTTGTTATTTAAAAAAAGACCTTACTAATTCGTTGTCCGAATTTTCAAGGTCTTCGTAAGTACCTTCTGCAATGTATTCGCCATCATTCATTACCACTAACCTATCACTGGTAATTTTGGCGCAGGCCATATCGTGAGTAATAATTATGGAAGAAGTTTTATATTTTTTCTGCATCTCCAAAATCAGTTCGCTAATCTCTTTTGAAGTGATTGGATCGAGGCCGGTTGTAGGTTCATCATACAACATAATTTCCGGTTTCATAATTAATGTCCTGGCCAAACCAATCCGTTTTCGCATACCGCCGGAGAGATCTGAAGGCATTTTATCTACCGCATCTTTCAAGCCAACACCTTCTAAAACTTCTTCTACTCTTGATGTAATTTCGTTTTGATCCGTCAACTTTAAAACCCTTGTTAATGGAAATTCCAGGTTTTCGCGAACCGTCATCGAATCATACAAAGCCGAGTTTTGAAAAAGAAAGCCAATTTTAGTCCGCATTTGCTTTAGTTCATCCTCGTTTAAATCTGCTACTTCTTCGTTAAAAACCTTTACTGAGCCTGCATCTTTTGTAAGCAAGCCAACAATACATTTGATTGTTACCGATTTCCCCTGACCGGATTTGCCCAGAACTACTAAATTTTCTCCCCGTTCTAAATCAAGGTTAATGTTTTTAAGTACTTCAAAACCGCTGAATGCTTTTTTTAGCCCCCTAATTTCAACTACATTTTCATGTTCTGAAGAAGAAACTGCCGCTCCGTTATGCTGGCTTGCTGCATTAGTTTCCATATTAATGATAAGCTAATATATTGGTGATTTGTACGGCAATGGCATCGATCACAAAAATCCACAAAGAAGAGGTTACTACTGCCGAATTCGCAGCCAAGCCTACACTTTCTGTGCCTTTGTTAGAATTGATGCCTTTATAACAACCTACAAAACCAATGGCCAACCCAAAAAATATGGTTTTGATAGTTGCAGGAAAAATATCACTAAAACCCAGCACAGCAATAGATTTTGTAAAGTACAAGTAGAAGCTTACTTTACCATCAATATTTACTGCTAAAAACCCTCCAAAAAAAGCAATGGCATCTGAAATAAAAGTAAGTATCGGTATCATCAATGTGGCGGCCAGAATGCGTGTTACAACGAGATATTGAGTTGGATTGGCACCAGAAACTTCCATTGCATCAATTTGCTCCGTCACATTCATACTGCCTAACTCAGCACCAATACCTGAAGCAACCCTGCCAGCACAAATTATCCCGGTAATTACTGGCCCTATTTCCCGCACTATAGACAAAGATACCATGCCTGGAAGCCAGCTTTCCGCTCCAAACTCTGCCAAAGTAGGTCGGGATTGTATGGTAAGCACTAAACCCATGATAAAACCGGTAAGTGCCACAAGAGTTAAAGATTTATAGCCTATTTCGTAACACTGGCGTATAAATTCAGACCATTCAAAGCCGGATTTAAAGATGTTTCTAAAAAAGTTTCCAAAAAACACGATCTGTGACCCTGCTTCTTCAAAAGTTTTCTTCCAAGCAGGTAAAGCCTGATCAGCCATAAATTAATAAGATTATTGTATATGTTTCGATTGGAATATTAGCTTTAACGAATATAATTTACAAATGTTGATAGAAGTACAAATTTTAATTCAACAGTGTTAATTGGTTGTTCAACTCTGTTTTATCATCCTATCTGTATTCCAAATTCTTAATCCGTACTTTTGTATTGTTAAATATATTATGCCATACAAAGCAATTATTGCCGGAGCAAGCGGTTTAGTTGGAAGTGCATTGTTAGAACAATTGCTCAATCATCCCGATTATTATGAGGTGCTTGTTTTAGTGAGGGAAAAATTAAAACTTCAACATAAAAAGTTGAAACAATTAGTTGTAGATTTTAATCGTTTAGACGATTACAGCAATGACTTTAACGGTCATGCTATTTTTTGTTGTTTAGGCACTACACGAAGCAAAACACCCGATTTAAAAAGTTATAGGAAGATTGATCATGATTATCCTGTTCAGTTAGCAAAAATAGGTGCTAAAAACAGTATGCAGCAATTTCATTTTATTTCTTCTCTCGGTGCCAATCCGCAGTCTTTTTCTTTTTATACAAAGTTGAAAGGGGGAACGGAAGCTGATTTAAAAAACGTCGCAATACTGTGCCTCTACATTTATCAGCCTTCTCTCTTAACAGGCAACCGACAAGAAAAACGAATTGCTGAACGTTTTGCAACAGTTTTAATGAATGTGATTGACCCAATACTATCCGGAAAGCTTGAAAAATACAAAAGCATTTCTGCGGAAGTTGTTGCCAAAGCAATGGTAAATCAATCTCTAAAAAACAATTCCGGCATTTTTACTTATCCTTCAGATCAAATTAAAAAATTAGCGTGAGTACTTTAATTTCGGCCGAGAACCTTGGCCACTCTTTTCATGATAACTGGTTATTCAGGCAGCAAACTTTCGGCATTAATTCGGGAAGAAGGATTGCTTTAGTTGGTGCCAACGGTGCGGGTAAATCAACTCTTTTAAAAATTCTGGCAGAAAAATTGAAGCCAACAGAAGGTAAAGTTGTTAAAAGTAAGTTCCTTTCGATGGGCTATTTGGAACAAGATCCTTTATTCAATCCTGAAGAAACTATTAATGATTTTATTTTTAAATCTGATAACGAGCAGCAGCAATTGATTAAAGAATACGAGTTATTGCTGGAAAATGATCCTGAGAATTATGACCAGATTGAAATTGTAACCAATAAAATAACAGAACTCGAAGCTTGGGAATATGAATACAAGATTAAAAATATTTTAGACCGGTTAGACGTAGACGTACATCATTTAGACCAGCAAATTAAAACACTTTCTGGTGGGCAAAAGAAGCGTTTGGCTTTAGCAGAATTGTTAATAAGCGATCCGGAACTTTTTATTTTAGATGAGCCAACCAACCATTTGGATATTGAAACTATCGAGTGGCTTGAAAGCTTTTTAACCTCTGGCAATAAAACTATTTTGTTGGTTACACATGATCGTTATTTTTTAGATAACGTTTGTAACGAGATTTTAGAGATCGATCAGCAGAAAATTTTTCCTTACAACGGAAATTATAGTTACTACTTAGAAAAAAGGGCTGAACGGGAAGCTGTTGATCAAGCGCGTTATCAGAAAAATTCTAACTTATTGAAAAAAGAATTAGAGTGGATGAGAAGAATGCCACAAGCACGAAGTACAAAATCTAAGTCGCGGATTGATGCTTTTTATGATCTTCAAAGTAGAACACAAAATAACGGCAATAAAGAACAGTTAGAGCTGACTGTAAAATCGGCACGACAAGGAAATAAGATAGTAGAAATCAATCATCTCAAAAAATCCTTTAACGACACTACAATTATTGATGATTTTAACTACGTATTTAAAAAAGGAGATCGGATTGGTTTAGCGGGAAAAAACGGTAGCGGAAAATCCACTTTTCTTAATTTACTAACCGGAGAAATCAAGCCTGATTCTGGTGTCATCAGCGCTGGAGAAACAACCTCTATCGGTTATTACCGCCAGTCTGGTTTAAATTTTAATGATGCTGATCGAGTAATTGATGTGATAAAAGAAGTAGCAGAGTTTATTACGATGGCTGACGGAAAACTGCTTTCTGCTTCTCAACTGCTTACTCAATTCCTATTTCCGCCTAAAAAACAACATGGTTTTATCAGTAATTTAAGTGGTGGCGAAAAGAAGCGGTTACAGTTGTTAACTATTTTAATTAAGAATCCCAATTTTTTGATTCTTGATGAGCCAACCAATGATTTGGATACAGATACTTTAAATGTGTTAGAAGATTTTCTTACCACTTTTGCAGGCGTAATTGTTTTGGTTTCTCACGATCGATATTTGATTGACAAGCTTACAGAGCAGTTATTCATTTTTACTGGAGACGGTAATTTGCAAATATACAATGGGAATTATACAGATTTTCGGTTGGAGGAAGCGGCAAGCAAACAGGATTTAAAAAACCAAGTTAAAACAGTTAAACCATCTACTTTAGATACAAAAAAAACTAATTTTCAGTTTAAGGATGAAAAAGAACTTCAGGAGATAGAAAATTCTATTGCTAAGCTTGAAGCTCTTATTTCCGATTTAAATAACTCTCTTAATGATCTTTCTTTAACAGCTAACGAGTTAATCGAAGTTTCTAATCGAATTCAATCTTTTCAAAAAGAATTAGATGGGTTTTTAGAACGTTGGTTAGTATTAACTGATTTAAAAGAAGGATAACACTTTTTCAAAAATGTTTCACGTGAAACTATTTAATAATGTTTAAAAAATACGATGTAATTGTTGTTGGTGGCGGCCACGCAGGATGTGAAGCGGCGGCGGCGGCAGGAAATCTGGGTTCATCTGTTTTGCTGATAACAATGAATATGGGCACTATCGCTCAAATGAGTTGCAACCCTGCCATGGGCGGCGTAGCAAAAGGACAAATTGTGCGAGAAATAGATGCTATGGGTGGAGGATCTGGAATTGTAACCGACAAAACTACGATACAATTTAGAATGCTAAACCGATCAAAAGGACCAGCAATGTGGAGCCCGAGAGCACAAGTCGACCGAATGCGGTTTGCAGAAGAATGGCGATTAATGCTGGAAAGAATTCCAAATGTAGATTTTTGGCAAGATACGGTAAGCAACGTCATTGTTAAAGATGGAAGAGTTTCTGGTGTTAAAACTTCATTAGGAATTGAAATAGCGTCGGATGCTGTGGTATTAACCAATGGGACTTTTTTAAACGGTTTGATCCACATTGGCGAGAAAAAATTTGGTGGTGGCAGAACAGCAGAAAAAGCATCGCATGGAATTACAGAGCAATTGGTAGCATTAGGCTTTGAAACCGGAAGGATGAAAACAGGCACACCTCCTAGGGTTGATGGACGCAGTTTAGACTATTCTAAAATGGAAGAGCAATGGGGAGATGATGAACGAGGAGAATTTTCGTATACTAAAATTAAAAAACCAATAGAACAACGTTGTTGCTGGATTACTTATACAAATTCCAAAGTCCACGAAACTTTGAAAGAAGGTTTTGAAAAATCGCCGATGTTTAGTGGTAGGATTAGAGGACTTGGGCCGCGATATTGTCCTTCAATAGAAGATAAAATTAATCGCTTTGCAGAACGTGACCGCCATCAAATATTTGTAGAACCGGAAGGCTGGAATACAGTTGAAATATATGTTAATGGATTTTCCACTTCCCTGCCGGAAGATGTTCAATACAAAGCTTTATTACAAATTCCGGGATTTGAAAAGGTCAAAATGTTTAGGCCAGGTTATGCTATTGAATACGATTTCTTTCCTCCAATTCAGCTTAAATTAACATTAGAAACTAAATTAATTAGCAATCTGTTTTTTGCCGGTCAAATAAATGGAACAACTGGTTATGAAGAAGCGGCTTGTCAGGGTTTTATTGCAGGAATTAATGCGCACCGAAATGTTACAGGAAAAGCAGCATTAATCATGAAAAGATCAGAATCTTATATTGGTGTTTTGATTGATGATTTAGTAACAAAAGGGACTGAAGAGCCTTACCGCATGTTTACTTCAAGGGCAGAACATCGTTTGTTGTTGCGGCAAGACAATGCAGATATCCGCCTCACTCCTATCGGGCATGAAATTGGGTTGATCGATGATGAAAGAATGGAATCTGTAAACCAAAAAATAAAAAATGCAGATGAAATTGTAAAATTTGTAAAATCAAACTCGATAAAACCTGAAGAAGTAAACGGTTTGTTGGAAAAAGCGGGAACAAGCAGCATCAACCAAAACGTGAAATTATCTGCTATACTTGGCAGGCCACAAATCAATTTTGGTATGCTAAAAGAAGCAAGTCCTTTGCTAAACAATTTTCTTGTTAGCTTTGATCAGGAAACTGTTGAACAAGCAGAAATAAAAATTAAATATGAATCGTACTTTGAAAAAGAACTGGAAATTGTAAATAAAATGAAAAAGATGGAGGATAAAGAAATCAATCCGTCATTCAACTATAATGAGATATTTTCCTTATCAAAAGAAGCACGGGAAAAACTAATTAAAATTAAACCAAGAACGTTGGGACAAGCTTCCAGGATTTCCGGAGTTTCTCCTTCTGATGTCTCTGTTTTGATGGTTCATATTAGCAGATAAATAAATCCAAGTATAAAAACAGCATTTTTATCATCAAATAAAATCTCTTATAAATAAAGATTTTGATTTTTTGATGATAATCTTCATCCAAAATAAATTTTCGATTGTAGCGCATATAAATGGCTTTTAAAAACATCTCTAAATTCAAGTTCCAACAAATAGCGTTTTTTATTGGTGTTATTACTGTATTTGGTTGTGCAAGCATCCAAAAACCGCAAGGCGGACCGAGAGACCGAGTCCCGCCAAAATTATTAAAAGCAACTCCGCTAAATAAAACAAAGAATTTTAGTGCAAAAGAAATTGTGCTGGAGTTTGATGAATACTTTAAACTAAATAACCAATACCAGGAAATCAGCGTTTCGCCGGCGCAGGAAAAACCACCGGAATATCATATCAAACAAAGAAGTTTAGTTATCGATCTAAAAGATTCATTGCATAAAAACACCACTTATGTGATCAACTTTGGAAAAGCAATTGGAGATGTTAACGAAAATAACATTCTCAAAAATTTCACTTATGTTTTTACAACTGGGAATGAAATCGATTCGTTAACAATTGCTGGCAAAGTAATCAATTCTGAAACACAAGAACCCGAAAAAGAAGCCACGGTTTTTATTTTTACTAGTAAACAGGACTCCGCCCTATTTGGTAAGAAAAAACCGGCCTACTACAGCACAACAGATACTGCTGGCAATTTCAAAATTAGCAACCTACACGCAAACACTTACAGAATTTATGCCTTAAAAGAAGCAAGCCCAAATAAGATTTACGACAACGACCAGGAATTAATCGCCCTACTACCGAGAGATATTCGTTTGAAAAAAGATACAGCGGGAATACAATTAGTATTATTCAAACAAATCCCTCCAAAATTTAGGGTTATCGACCGAAAGATAAATCCTGACGGAACCTTGTTTTACACTTTTAACAAAGGCATCGCTAATCCTTCTTTACGCATTTTACAACCCGCTACATTAAATAATTCAAAGCTTGTAGAGTTCAGTAAAAACGCCGACACTGCCAAACTGTATTTGAGGAATGTCGATTTTGATTCCATTAAAGTAGCTGTTTTATCTACCAACAAAGCTTTGGATACGATTACTTTGAGAAGAGGAAAAAAGGAGACTTATAAAAGGAGTTTGGGTATCAGTAATAACTTGAGCGCCAATGTGTTAAAACCTAAAACAGATTTGCAGTTATCAGCAAGTTTCCCAATAGAATCAACTAACGAAGCACAAATTGTTTTGAATGAAGATTCTATTCCAAAATACGGTTTTAGCTTAGAAAAAGACACTTCTAGTTTGAGGAAATACACTTTGAAATATCCCTGGCGACCGGGAAAACATTATGACGTTTTGCTAAATGAAGGCACTTTTATAGATATTTTTGGAAATAAAAATAAGAAATCGACTTTTTCATTTCAATTGGATAAAGATGAAAATTATAGCACAATGATATTCTATGTCACTTTGCCCGATACTTCAAAAGCTTATATCTTTGAACTCTTAAATTCGGAAAATAAGGTTATAAAAAGTGTTCCTTTTAACCACAATGGAAAGATATCTTTCAGCAATTATTCCATCGGAAAATATCGCGCACGAGTAGTTTATGACATCAACAAAAACGGCAGATGGGATACCGGAAATTTAATAAACAGGATTTTACCAGAACCTATTTGGTACTACAATAAAGAAATTACGTTAAGGGCGAATTGGGAATTGGAAGATGATACTGTAGTAATTCCAAAGTTAACTACAAGCCCATAAACCAACTGGAATACAAGTTGTAATTTAAAGGAAGCTGTTTCAGCATTTGCATTTGTACTTCGGAAACTGCTTTTAGTTTTTTAGCTGGAGTACCTGCGTAAATATAACCCGATTCGCAATGTGTATTTTCTAATACAACAGAACCTGCGGCAATAATGCAATAATCTTCTACAGTTGCGTGGTCCATCACTATTGCTGACATTCCTACTAAAATGTAATTGTGGAGCGTACAACCATGAATGACAGCACTGTGACCAACAGAAACATGATGACCAATAACAGTTGCCGCCTTTTGATAAGTACAATGAACGATTACGCCATCTTGGATATTTGTAAAATCGCCAATTGTAATTGAATTAACATCACCCCGAATTACTGCATTGAACCAAACAGAACATTGGTTTCCGATCGACACATCGCCAACTATTGTGGCATTTTCAGCAATAAAACAATCAGTGCCAATAACCGGAATTTTATCTTTTACAGGAAGGATTAATGGCATTGAAAAAATATTTTTAATTTAGATTTTTATACGCGGAAGTAGCTCAGCAGGTAGAGCATCAGTTTCCCAAACTGAAGGTCGCGGGTTCGAACCCCGTTTTCCGCTCTTTTGTAATGCTTCTTTTATCACCAATTTCTTGTTACAATATCGTATTTTTTAATTCTGACTGATGATTTGGATAATCCGTTGTAAAATGCAATCCCCTGCTTTCCTTTCTGATCATCGCTGATTTTACAACTAAATATGCAACTTGGATCAAGTTCCGCAGTTCGCAAAGTTTAACTGACAATTTGGTTTTTTTGTAGAAATCTTCCGTCTCTTCATACAGCAATCTTAAACGCCGCAGTGCTCGCTCCGACCGAAAATCAGACCGAACAATCCCAACATAATCGTTCATAATTTTTTGCATTTCGCGGATGTTGTGCGTTACCAGAATATCTTCATTTAATTGTGCAACGCCGAATTCGTTCCAGTCCGGGATATTTAGTGGCATAAAAGAAGCATCAGCTTTTGGTATGGCATCTTCGTAAATCCGATGGGCAAAAACTAAAGCTTCCAGCAAAGAATTAGAAGCCAAACGGTTTGCGCCATGTAAGCCGGTTGATGAACATTCGCCGCAGGCGTACAAATGTTGTATAGACGATTGCCCGTGCTTATCCACCATTACGCCGCCGCACATGTAATGACTTGCGGGCGAAACGGGAATCAAATCCTTCGTCATATCAATACCGATAGACAAACATTTGGCAAAAATATTTGGGAAATGCGCCAGCAATTCTTCCTTATTTCGATGCCGGATATCGAGATAAACAAAATCATCACCTGATTTTTTCATCTCAGCATCAATCGCGCGCGCTACAATATCTCTTGGTGCTAATGATTTCCGCGGATCATATTCCTGCATAAACTCCTCCCCGTTCCGCCGCTTTAAAATCCCGCCAAAACCACGAACTGCTTCTGAAATTAAAAAGGAAGGATAATCGCCAGGGTTGTACAAAGCGGTTGGATGAAACTGGATAAATTCCATATCGCGCACTTTTCCTTTTGCCCGATAAACCATCGCCACGCCGTCGCCCGTTGCGATGGTTGGATTGGTGGTAATCGAGTAAATATGGCCAGCGCCACCGGAAGCCATCACTGTTATTTTAGACGTAATCTTCTCAACTTCATTCGTTAAATGGTTAAGCGCATAAATACCAAAACAGGTAATATCCTTGCTCGAACGATCTACAAATTCGCCCAAATGATGCTGTGTAATCAAATCAATCGCAAAATAATGCGTTAAAATTTCGATGTTTTCATTTTGGTGGATTTGCTCCAGCAGCGCACGTTCTATCTCAAAACCGGTGATATCTTTATAATGGAGTACGCGGCTTTCGGAATGTCCGCCTTCTTTCGCCAGATCAAAAATGCCTTGGTTGGTCTTGTCGAAGTTGGTTCCGTAATCAATAATTTCCTTAATTCTTGGCGGACCTTCTTCCACCACAATTTTCACAACTTCTTCATCACACAAACCATCGCCCGCAATCAGCGTGTCTTCAATGTGTTTTTCGAACGAATCTTCCTCTTTATCCACAACAACAGCCACGCCGCCTTGCGCATATTTAGTGTTCGATTCGTCTTCATTTGATTTTGTAACAATAAGAACCTGACCAAATTGCGCGGCTTTCAAGGCAAAACTCAATCCGGCAATCCCAGAACCAATCACCAAGTAATCAACATTTCTACTCATAAAATATGGGCTAAAAACAGCATCCTAAACGTATTGTTAATAACAACTGTAAAGATGTTAAATTCGCGGTGATAAAAAATTAGCAAATTTTTATTTGTACTGATTACTGTTAATAACCGCAAAGCGCCATTTTATTTCGCGCGAGTTACAAACAGTTTTAGGGCAGGCATTCCACATTATTAAAACCATTAAGAATCCACAGTAAAACTTATCGAAATATTTTTGGCAGATAAAAACAGCAGTAAATCAGCATGATAAAGCAAACGTTGTGTTAACAAGATGTGAATAAGAATACATCAACTACTTTTGCAAAAAATTTAACTGCTGTTTTTGAACGAAACCAACACACTAACAAATCATAGTTTTATTTTTTAAAGAATAAGTTATTTTTATTGAAATGTTAAAAATGGATACTTTTGAAGAAATACGAGTGAAAGGATTTGTGGACGAATACATTGATCCGTCGCTCGATCTATTTGTCCAAATCGAAAAAATTAAGAAAGAAAAAAATGCAATTATACTGGCGCACTACTACCAAGAAGGTGATATACAAGACATTGCCGATTATATTGGAGATAGTTTGGGCCTTTCGCAGCAGGCATCAAAAACTGATGCCGACGTAATCGTTTTTGCCGGCGTACATTTTATGGCCGAAACTGCCAAAATTTTGTCGCCCAAGAAGAAAGTGTTGCTGCCGGATTTGAAAGCGGGTTGTTCTTTGGCAGATAGTTGTCCGCCGCATCTTTTTGCCAAATTCAGAGAGCAATATCCGGATCATTTGGTGATTACTTACGTCAATTGCACGGCCGAATTAAAAGCGATGAGCGATATTGTTTGTACATCGAGCAACGCAGTCCAGATCGTCCAAAGCTTGCCGCCGGAACAAAAAATCATCTTTGGTCCGGATAGAAATTTAGGCAGATATGTGGCGAAAAAAAGCGGGCGGGATTTGGTTTTATGGAACGGTGCCTGCATGGTGCACGAGATTTTTTCGAGAGAGAAAATTACGAGGTTAAAAGAGCGTTATCCATCAGCAAAGTTTATTGCACACCCGGAATGTGAAGATGCAATTTTAGAAATGGCCGATTATATTGGCTCGACAACTGGTTTGTTAAATTACACAATCAACAACGCAGCAACGGAATTTATTGTAGCAACGGAATCAGGGATTTTGCACCAAATGAAGCGCGATAATCCAACAAAAACCTTTATTCCGGCACCGCCAAATAACAGTTGCGCTTGTAACGATTGTCCGCACATGCGCAGAAACACGTTGGAAAAGCTTTATTTATGTATGAAAAATGAACAACCGGAAATTTTTGTACCGGCACATATTATAGAAAAAGCTGTTGTTCCAATCGAGCGGATGTTGGAGATTTCTGCGCGTTTAGGGTTATAAATAATGATTTCACAGATTACTAAATGATTACATTGATGAAAATTGATTTATGGATTTTAAGGTGATAAAAGAAGCATCAGAAAATTAAAAGATCAGTGAAATCATCTAAAGAATCGGTGAAATGAATATAAAAATCAGTGTAATCCAAAAACTATAATAATGTTCGATAACAAAGAAAAAACAGAGATAGCAAGTTTAGGCGAATTTGGCCTGATCAGTCATCTCACAAAAAATATAAAATTACTGGATAAAACCTCTGTAAAAGGTATTGGCGATGATGCCGCAGTAATGGATTTTGAAGGAAAAAAAACCTTGATTTCTACGGATTTATTGCTGGAAGGCGTACATTTTGATTTGGCTTATGTTCCGCTTAAACATTTGGGTTTCAAAGCCGTGCAAGTAAATTTAAGTGATATTTATGCGATGAACGGCACCGCAAGCCAAATCACTTTTTCACTTGGAATTTCCAGTAAGTTTCCGTTGGAAGCTGTGGAAGAATTATATGAAGGCGTTTTATTAGCTTGCCAGCAATACAAAGTGGATTTGATTGGCGGCGATACTTCCTCTTCCAAACAAGGTTTAGTGATCAGCGTAACAAGTATTGGTTATGCAGATGAAGCTGATGTAGTTTACCGAAACACCGCTGAAGAAGGTGATTTAATATGTGTTTCCGGCGATTTGGGCGGTGCTTATGTGGGTTTGCAATTGCTGGAACGTGAAAAACAGGTTTATCTATCTAACCCGAACATTCAGCCTGATTTGGAAGGCAAAGATTACATTGTAGAACGCCAGTTAAAACCGGAAGCGCGCGGAGATATTATTTCCATCCTGAAAGAATTAAAAATAAAGCCGACTTCCATGATCGATGTTTCTGATGGTTTGGCTTCAGAAATGCTGCACATTTGTAACCAAAGTCAGAAAGGTTGTACGCTTTACGAAGAAAAAATCCCAATCGATCCGATGACTTACGAAACAGCGCGGGAATTCGGCCTCGATCCAACAGTTTGTGCGTTAAGTGGTGGCGAAGATTACGAACTGCTTTTCACCATCAAACAAACCGATTTTGAGAAGATCAGGCATAATGCTGATATAAGTATCATCGGACACATTACAGAAGCTGCTGCGGGCTGTAATTTAGTTTCAAAATCTGGCAATGTGCATGGTTTGAAAGCGCAGGGTTGGAATGCTTTTAATAAATAAATTTTTAGTAGCGTTTGGTGAATAATCGTAGTATTCATTAATAAAGCCCAATGAAAAAATCGATAATAATGTTATTATTATTTGGTCTAATAAGCTTAATAGGCTGCAAGAAAGATCAAAACATTGTTAAAAACGCAAATGCCATTGTATATTATGCAAATACAGGAATAATAGCAAATGTTTGTGGTTATCTGATTAAAATTGATAATACATCATATTACGCAGTCAACTTGGATGATAAATATCAAAAAGATCAGTTAAAAGTGGTTATTAGTTATCGGCTGCTTACAACAAAATATCACTGCGGGCAGCTTGTTGTTGGCGGCCCGCTCACTTCTTCCGATAACGGCATCCCCGAAATAACAATAATTACAATCGCAAAAAGGTAGCTGCAACGCCTTTACTCCTCTTCACTTACTAACTTTTGATCAAGCACCTTACTGTTTTTAGCACCTAATTTTCGCAACGTTTCGGCACGACTGGCCAAATTGCCGCTGCCCGTGTTTAACTTGCTGTAGGCATCGTTATAAACCTCTTTACTGCGGTCTATATGCTGGCCAATCTTCTTCATATCTTCGGTAAAACCAACAAATTTATCGTACAGCAAACCTGCTTTTGTTGCAATATCCAGCGCGTTTCGGGTTTGCTGTTCCTGTTTCCAAACGGAAGCAATAGTTTTTAAAGTGGCCAGCAAAGTGGAAGGCGTAACCAAAACCACACGTTTTTTCCAGGCAAATTCAAACAGTTCCAAATCATGCTGAATGGCGATGGCAAAAGAAGATTCAATCGGAATAAAAAGCAGCACAAACTCCGGCGAAGATAAACCTGCCAGATTCTGATAACTTTTAGCACTCAAACTCGAAATATGATTTTTAACCGATAAAATATGCTGACGAATATGCGTTTCTTTTTCTTCTTCTGAGATAGAATTAACCAAACGCTCATAAGCGATTAAAGAAACTTTAGAATCAATAATCAAGTGTTTATTTTCCGGCAAATGAACAATTACATCCGGCTGAAACCGATTGCCGGCTTCATCCATCAAATTCATGCTTTTGCCTTGTTTGGTGTAACTGTCGCCTTCCACCAAACCCGACGCTTCCAGCACACGATCCAGGATAACTTCGCCCCAGTTTCCCTGCATTTTTGTATCGCCTTTTAAGGCTTTGGTGAGGTTTGTGGCGTCATCCTGAATGATTTTGGTTTGTTTGATCAACTCGTCAATCGTGCCTTTCAACGTAAAGCGCTCGTTGGATTCATCTTTGTAAACCTTATCAACTTTCGCTTCAAAAGCTTTAATGTTTTCTTTCAGCGGATTGAGCAGCAAATCCATATTACTGCGGTTGGATTCAGTAAATTTTTGTGTTTTTTCGTCGAGGATTTTGTTCGCTACATTTTCAAATTCCATCTGGAAATATTGTCGTGTTTGCTCCACTTCTACTTTCTGAATTTCCAGTTGCTCTTTTTGTGCGGTAAAAAAAGCATTGCTGCGTTCTAAATGCTGTTTGGTTTCGTTGTGACTTTCGCGTTCTTCAGCCAGATCCGCGATTAAACGGTCTTGTTCTTCGCGTAGCATCAAAGTTGTATTTTCTTTCTCCTGATGCAGGTTTG
>CAZZVO010000017.1:0-25633 GCA_964657505.1 uncultured Mucilaginibacter sp. | reverse complement strand
TACCAGGTGTAACCGGTTTAAATCTTTTAACTGCCATTTTCTTAATTAGATATTACTGTAAAAATCTATTGTTTCGCCGTCTTTCAAAGTAATAACAGCTTTCTTATATTTAGAGGGTCTGCCAGAAACAGAACCCGCCTTAGTGTTACGACTTTTCAGTTTGCCTTCGTAGCGCATAGTATTAACAGCTTCCACATTAACACCATACATGGCTTCAATTGCTCCTTTTATCTGTATTTTATTTGCTTTAGGATCTACTATAAAAGCATAGCGGTTAAGCTTTTCTGTTAACTTGGTTACTTTTTCTGTAAGCAAAGGTTTCTTTAGAATTTCCATATTACTTAGCTAATGCTTCCTCCAAAGTTTTAACAGAACTTGCAGTTAATAACAGCTTGCCTGCGTTCAACACATCATAAGTGCTTAACTGGTCGGCTGTAATTACTTTTGCTTTTTTAATATTTCTGCTTGATAAATAAATGTTGTTGTTAGCCGATGGAAGAACCAATAAAGTCTTCTCGTCAGTAAAATTTAAACCGGCAACTAAGTTGATGTAGTTTTTGGTTTTGATTAAATCAAAGTTGAAATCTTCTAACACCACAATATGGTTGTCTTGTGCTTTGTAAGACAAAGCCGATTTACGAGCTAATGATTTTAATTTCTTGTTCAGCTTAAAACTGTAATCGCGTGGTTGCGGACCAAATACACGACCACCACCATTAAACAAAGGAGATTTAACACTACCGGCACGTGCGCCGCCAGTTCCTTTTTGTTTGTGCAATTTGCGGGTAGAACCAGCAATTTCGTTACGCTGTTTAGATTTATGTGTTCCTTGGCGTTGGTTAGCCAAGTATTGTTTAACGTCTAAATAAATGGCATGATCGTTAGGTTCAACGCCAAATATCGAATCAGGAAGCTGCACCCGGGCACCAGTTTCTTGTCCTGAAACATTTAATACAACTACTTCCATTATTTGTCGATAATTACAAATGAACCTTTAGCACCAGGTATAGAACCTTTTACCACCAATAAATTTTGTTCATTATAAACCTTTAATACTTCAAGGTTTTGAACTTTTATCCGGGTGTTACCAGTTTGGCCAGCCATACGCATACCTTTAAATACACGTGAAGGCCAAGAAGATGCACCCAAAGAACCAGGAGCTCTTAAACGGTTATGCTGGCCGTGCGTTTGCATACCAACACCACCAAAACCATGACGTTTAACAACCCCTTGAAAACCTTTACCTTTAGATGTACCTACAACATCCACAAAATCTCCGGCAGCAAAAAGCTCAACAGTAACCGTGTCGCCTAATGATTTTTGATCTTGGAAAGTTGTGAATTCAACCAGTTTTTTCTTCGGAGTAGTTCCAGCTTTAGAAAAATGGCCTTTTAACGGACCAGAAGTATTTTTTTCTTTCTTTTCTGCATATGCCAACTGAACAGCGGCATATCCGTCTGTTTCTACAGACTTAACCTGTGTAACCACACAGGGGCCAGCTTCGATTACAGTACAGGGAATGTTTTTCCCTGTTTCATCGAAAATGCTGGTCATTCCTACTTTTTTACCAATAATTCCTGACATTTTCTTAATTAAATTGTTTTTGTCCATCGAAGCAGTAGGGCTTCGTTCAAGACATATTTTCCCTTTTAGGGACGGCAAAGATAGGAATGTTTGATTAATTATCAAATAGTTAGAGAAATAATTTTTTAATATTATCTTATCTTTTTTTACCCGATAAAAACAGTATGGCTACAGTTTAATTTCTGTCAAACGTTTGATTAAGTCTGCACTTTGCTGACGCCCATGCTCCAGCCGGTCTTTGAAAAAATTTTGTGCATAGTTAAAATGCAATTTATAACCTTCCATATCACCATAATTTATAATGGCAGACCAATCTCTTACAGCAGAATGAAATTCTAAATCGTCTCCACGGATCGATTTGTCATACAAGGCCGTTTCAATAGATTCCTCCAACAATTCATCATTTTTAAATAAATATTCTGCAATTCCTAAGCGTAAACGAAACGGAGGTGTTTGGCAGATCAGATTATCATAAGGGTTTACATTTAATTTGTGCCAGGCATCAACCATACTTAAAATACTTAAATGCGAATTAGGTTTACGCAAGTGCGAATTTGCAGAAAGCGAATATTCGCGCATAATTTCATCATCTAATAAAATGGGCTGGCGGCTTTCATGAAATACAAAATCCCTCGCTTCGTACAAACGCTTCCGAAGGTCCTTTTCTTTTTCTTTAATCATCAGCTTAAACAATTCCGACTCCGAAACAGCATATTGTTTAACCTGCTGCTTGGCATAAGGATTTAAAATAGCTGCACCGGCGTAAACATGTGCTTTGTAACTGAAAATACGCAGCATGATCAGGATTTTAACATTATCAATCCCACCAATATAGGCTGCATTTTCCCATGGATAGAAACCTGCTGTAGCGCAAGCTGTTCCCATACTTTCAAAACCAACATGTGTTACCGCTTGTGTATCTGCAACTATTTTATCATGCTGGTGATAATCCTCCATTTCTACTAAATCTGTTTCCAAAAGCAGCAAAACATCAAGCATTCTTTGATACGTTTCTTTATCACAGCGATGCGGAATTACAACCAACTTCTGCCCTTTTGGTAAAAAACCCGGGCCATGCAAAGCGTGGATCGTGATGATGTGACTTTCCGCAGGCAAAAACTCTTCAAAAGCAGCAATTTCCGGATGCTTTACTGATGTTTGCCCAGCTACAATAGAACCTGGTTTGGCATAAGGACCATACCGCGCCACTACTTCTTTGATTTTATCCGTTTCTACACAGAATATAAGCAAGTCGCTATTTTGGGCGGTTTCCCTGCCATCCAAGAGTACTTTTATATGGTGAGGATTTAATTCTTCACAAAGTGTTTCATAATTATGTGCTAAATCACTTCCGCAAACCTCTAAGCCTTTTTGTGCAAAAGCTTTCGCATAAAGTTTGCCCATATCGCCCAAACCAATAAATCCAATAACCATTCGGCTAAGTTAAATATGATTGATGTATTTTAAAGATGTTGTGCTATATTCGTTTCCAATCATTGGCCTATTTTAAGTTAAGCCAGTTGCAGTAATAAAATTTGATTATCAAACTAATGCTTCTTTTATGCACAAAAAAACAGTATTCCATTTATTGCAGGTAATTCTGTTAGTTTCTTTTTTCTCCGTTAGTTATGGGCAGGATTCTGTAAGCCGATCACGTCCAACTAAAATTGTGAAAGCAAATCCGGCAAAAGTTGATTTGGTTGTTTCACCGCAAAAAGTGGTTGTTGCACCTCCAGCTCTAAGCAGCGATAAAAGCATTAACGGACAATACCAGTTTATTATCAGCAAAGTTTACCGTTACCAACAACCCATGATTGATGCTTTTTACAAAACTGTACAGGATACGTTAAAGGTACAACGTGCTGGTTTAGCTGCTGTTAAAAGTAAGTTAGCTGCTCAAACTAAAGCTTTGTCTGACTTAAAAACCGATGCGGACAATAAAGAGCAAACTTTGAATGCAACTACTTCTAAAGTTGATAGTATTAACTTTTTGGGGATGCCTGTAGCCAAAGCAACTTACAATACTATGATGTGGGGTTTAGTTATTGCTTTTGGTGCATTAGCCGCAATCGTTATTTTTCTTTCGGGAAGTGCCCGCCGGGAAGCTCATTACCGCACTAAATTGTATAATGAATTGGAGGAGGAATACAAAGGCTACAAAACCAAAGCTAATGACAAGGAGAAAAAATTATCGCGTGATTTACAAACGGTAAGAAACAAACTGGAAGAAATAACCGGTAAACCAGAATATTAAGCATACTTCTTTTACCTGATAAAAATTGGTGTTAAACAAAAAAGATCGTTTCTTTCAAAACGATCTTTTTTTATGGGGTAAAAGAAGTATAGTTACACTTTGATTTCTACTTCAACGCCACTTGGCAATTCTAATTTCATTAGCGCATCTACTGTTTTAGAGTTAGAGCTGTAGATATCAAGCAAGCGTTTGTAAGAACACAATTGAAATTGCTCTCTTGCTTTTTTGTTTACGTGCGGTGAACGCAAAACAGTAAAAATTCTTTTTTCAGTTGGTAAAGGCAGCGGTCCGCTAACTACAGCGCCGGTTGGCTTTACAGTTTTTACGATTTTCTCAGCAGATTTATCTACCAAGTTGTAATCGTAAGACTTTAGTTTGATTCTGATTCTTTGGCTCATTTTGTTTTTTTGTTTTTTAATGATTTCACCGATTTGAGGTGATTTCACTGATTTTATTGCCCGGCCTAAGAGCTATTTATTAGGAACGGTTACTTTATTATTTTTTATGCGTGTGCTTTTCCTTTTGATTTGGCAACTACTTCTTCCTGTACGTTACGAGGAGCTGGTTCATAATGGTCAAACTCCATGGTAGAAGTTGCACGGCCGGAAGTGATGGTACGCAATTGTGTTACATAACCAAACATTTCTGACAATGGAACAGTAGCTTTGATAACTTGAGCACCTGCACGGGAATCCATACCTAAAAGTTGACCACGACGACGGTTCATATCACCGATAACATCACCCATGTTTTCTTCGGGAGTTAGGATTTCAATCTTCATGATCGGCTCTAACAACACTGGTTTACATTTTGGCAATGCTTCGCGATAAGCAGAACGTGCACAAATCTCAAAAGATAAAGCATCTGAATCGACTGCGTGGAAAGATCCGTCAATTAAGCGAACTTTCATATCCTGTAATGGATAACCGGCCAAAACACCATTTGCCATTGCGGCAGCAAAACCTTTTTCTACAGATGGAATAAACTCACGTGGAATGGAACCACCGGAAATTTCATTCACAAATTGTAAACCTGTTTTACCTTCGTCATTTGGAGAAATGATAATCTGAATATCAGCAAATTTACCACGACCACCAGTTTGTTTCTTGTAAGTTTCGCGGTGTTGGGTTGTACCAGTAATTGCTTCTTTGTAAGAAACCTGTGGCGCACCTTGGTTAACTTCAACCTTAAATTCACGTTTCAAACGATCCATGATAATATCCAAGTGAAGCTCGCCCATACCTGAAATTACAGTTTGGCCGGTTTCTTCGTCTGTATTTACACGGAAAGTCGGATCTTCCTCAGTCAGTTTACCTAAAGCCATACCTAATTTATCTACGTCAGCCTGAGTTTTAGGCTCAATAGCTAAACCGATAACTGGCTCAGGGAAATTCATAGATTCCAGAATGATCGGGAATTTCTCATCACAAAGTGTATCACCAGTTTTAATATCCTTGAAACCAACTACAGCAGCAATATCTCCTGCCCCAACATTAGGAATAGGGTTTTGCTTGTTAGCGTGCATTTGGAAAATACGGGAGATACGTTCTTTATTATCGGAACGCATGTTATGCACATAAGAACCGGCTTCCAAATTACCTGAATAAACACGGATAAAACACAAACGACCAACAAACGGATCAGTTGCAATTTTAAACGCTAATGCTGCAAATGGTTCTTTAACATCTGGTTTACGCATTACTTCTTCACCAGTATCCGGATTGGTACCGATAATACCTTCTACGTCCATTGGCGATGGCAATAATTCCATCACATAATCTAACATCGTTTGTACACCTTTATTTTTGAAAGATGAACCACAAATCATCGGAACAATTTTAGCATCTAAAACAGCTTTACGCAAAGCATCTAAAACTTCGCGTTCTGTAATCGTATCAGGAGCATCAAAAAACTTCTCCATCAGGCTTTCATCATAGTCAGCTACTGATTCAAGTAATTTTTCTCTCCACTCAGTTGCTTCTTCGATCATATCAGCCGGAATAGGAATTTCAGTAAAGGTCATCCCTTTATCATGCTCATTCCAAACAATGCCACGGAAGTTAATTAGATCGATTACGCCTTTAAAACCTTCTTCAGCACCAATCGGTAATTGCAATGGAACAGCATTACTGCCTAACATTGTTTTTACCTGCTTAACAACTTTTAAAAAGTCGGCACCTGAACGATCCATTTTATTTACGAAACCGATACGGGCAACGTTATAATTGTTAGCCAGTCTCCAATTGGTTTCCGATTGTGGCTCAACACCATCAACAGCAGAAAACAAGAAAACCAAACCATCCAAAACACGTAATGAACGGTTTACTTCAACAGTAAAATCTACGTGTCCCGGTGTATCAATAATATTGATGTGATAAGTTTGTCCTCTGTATTTCCAATCAACCGTTGTAGCAGCCGAAGTAATGGTGATACCACGCTCCTGCTCTTGTGCCATCCAGTCCATCGTTGCAGCACCTTCGTGCACCTCGCCGATTTTATGACTTACGCCAGAATAGTATAAAATACGTTCTGTCGTAGTGGTTTTACCAGCATCAATGTGCGCAGCAATACCAATGTTTCTTGTATATTTAAGATCTCTTGACATTATATTTTTGTTTGATTTCTCTGATTTTATAAATGATTACACCGATTATTCTAAATAAAACAATCGGTGTAATCTTCTAATAATCTGTGTAATCTAATTTAGAAACGGAAATGGGAAAACGCTTTGTTGGCTTCTGCCATTTTGTGCGTATCTTCTTTCTTTTTCACTGCAGAACCTTCGCCTTTTGCAGCAGAAATAATTTCACCAGCTAATTTCTCCATCATGGTTTTTTCACCACGTTTACGGGAATAGCTGATTAACCATTTCATACCCAAAGCAATTTTACGCTCCGGACGAACTTCTGTAGGCACCTGAAAGTTAGCTCCACCAACACGGCGGGATTTAACTTCAACAGCTGGCATTACATTGTTCAGTGCTTTTTTCCAGGTATCCAAACCGCTTTCGCTTGTACGTTTTTCTACCAGTTCAACAGCATCATAAAAAATAGTATAAGCGGTAGATTTTTTACCGTCATACATCATGTTATTTACAAACCTTGTAACCAAAGTATCATTGAACTTTGGATCAGGAAGGATAATTCTCTTTTTTGGTTTCGATTTTCTCATTTGTTGCTATCCTCCTTGAATTATTTCTTTTTCTTAGCTGGTGCACCTTTCGCCGCTACTACTGGCGCGCCTGGTTTCGGACGTTTCGTTCCGTATTTAGAACGACGTTGGTTACGACCTGCAACTCCTGAAGTATCTAATGCACCACGAATAATGTGGTAACGAACGCCTGGTAAATCTTTCACACGGCCACCACGAATCAATACAATCGAGTGTTCCTGTAAATTGTGGCCTTCGCCGGGGATATACGCATTCACCTCTTTGCCGTTGGTTAAACGAACACGGGCAACTTTACGCATGGCTGAGTTTGGTTTTTTAGGGGTAGTGGTGTACACACGTGTGCACACACCTCTTCGCTGTGGACAGCTGTCCAACGCTGGCGACTTACTCTTGTCAACCATAGCTACTCTACCTTTTCTAACTAATTGCTGAATAGTAGGCATTTTTGTTTTTAAATGTTTACAGTATCTTCCTTATTTTAAAAGGATTGCAAAAGTAGTAAGTTTAATTTGATTATCAAGCGGTTGTAGGAAAAGATTTTTTAAATGGTAAAAGAAGTATTGCAACTGTTCATAAATACATGAAACAGTAGGAAGCAACTTCTTGTTATGCCGCTAATCTTTTTTAGTCATTATTTCCTATAATGAGATGCTTCTTTTATCCTACAATTTATACTAAACTCCATGCTAACTATAATCCCCAACAAAGAAGAATTTGTATTAGAAGTTCACCAACGCTTATCTGAAGTGTACGGCAGTCAAATCAAGTATTTCCACGATCTTGATCCGTTAAGCGAATTGGTTTCAGCATTGTTATCGCATCGCACCAAAAACCGGGATTCGGGATTAGCCTTTGCCAACTTGCGCAACATCTTTGGCTCTTGGGAAAACGTACGCGATGCAGCAACAGATGAAGTACAAACTGCCATTAAACCTTGTACCTGGCCTGAGCAAAAAGCACCACGGATACAGCAAATTTTAAGTTTAATAACCGAACGTTGCGGAACATTATCTTTAGATTTTTTAGCGGATATGGAAGTAGTAGACGCTCGGAATTGGTTGGAAGAACTATCTGGCGTTGGCCCAAAAACGAGTGCTGCGGTTTTGTCTTTCAGTAGTCTGCGTGCCAAAGCTTTGCCGGTAGATTCTCATCATTTTCGTGTTGCGGTGCGATTGGGAATTATCGATGCTAAAATTGGTGAAGGAAAAGCAAATCGGGTTTTAGAAAACTTACTGCCTCCAGATTTTACTGCACAGGAAATGTACGACAATCACCAGGTAATGATGCGACACGGACAGAAGATTTGTTTTCACTTTAAACCTGCTTGTAAAGATTGTGTGCTGTTGGAACTTTGCCCAACCGGACAGGGTTTAGTCAGTCAATAATATTTAATATTGTAATCATGCTTCTTTTATCGCCTAAAAGTTGATGAAAGTTGTGTTTGGCAAACTTTTCTATCAGATTAATTCTTTGTAAATTTACAAATCAAAGTATTGAACAAGATGGATTTACAACATATTTATACAGCAGAAGAAGTTTTAGAGATCGCGCTTAGTTTAAAACCAAATGATCGAAAATTTGTGCAGGAAGAAATTCAGAAATCGCTGCTCAATGAGAAGGAAATAATAGATAAAATTTCCCCTTTTCATGAAAAATATGAAGCAACTTACAAAGCACTTGCTTAATGCGGTTACTTACCAAAGAAGAAATTGTTTTCCTTAACAAGAATAATATTGCCAGATTTGGAGGAAATTTTGTTCCTCCTTTTAATTTTTTGAACGAAAATTCTTTAGATTATTTGGTTGACATTGTAGACGCAGTATTGTTTGGAGAACCAATGTATCCCGAAATAAATCACAAAGCGGCTATATATCTTTTCAACATCATATCAAACCATATATTTACTGACGGTAATAAACGCACAGGTCTTGATGCTTGCATTTTATTTCTTGACTTTAACGGATATCAATTGAGTGAATCTGTTACCAACCAAATCTTAACTGATTTTATACTTTCAGTAGCTTCTGGCAAACACACTTTGGAAACTGTACAAGAGTGGTTAAAGTTAAATGCTGTCAAAAAATAAGATGCAATTGCTCCTTTCAATAGCTTTTACATTCAATCTTATCTCACTCAAACCTTCGCTAATGATACCTTAAAAGATGAGTTATTCTGAGGAATCAAAACTTTTTGTAGTTTAGTCAACTGAATTTTAACACTAAACATCAAAATTTAAGCCCATGAAATTTAAAAAATCGATACCAGTACTGCTTTTAGTTGCCGTACTAAGTCAGAGTTGCGTAAGCACAAAAAAGTATCAGGATTTGCAAGGCAGATACAACCAGCTCGATAGCAATACGCGCAACCTAAATGGAAAGTATTTGTTAAGTGAGCGAAATGTTGCTGTATTAACTAATCAAGTTAAAAGTTTGGAAGATCAATTAGCTTCTGAAAGGGCAAATTCAAAGTCATTACAAGATGCATTGAATAAAGCACTAAATGCGAGCAGCCAGGGTAACGTAAACGTATCTAAACTGGTTGACGAGATCAACAGCTCGAACAAATACATTCAACAACTGGTAAATACCAAGAACAAGAGTGATTCGCTTAATTTGGTTTTAACCAATAACTTAACGCGTTCTTTGAGTCAGCAAGAAACCAAAGATGTTGATGTACAAGTTTTAAAAGGTGTAGTTTATATTTCGCTTTCGGATAATATGCTCTATAAATCTGGCAGTTACGAAATTTCTGATAAGTCGGGCGAGACGTTGAATAAAATAGCCAAGATTATTAAGGATTACAGCACGTATGATGTATTGATTGAAGGTAATACTGATAATGTTCCCATCACTTCAAAAAATATTCGTAACAATTGGGATTTAAGTACTTTGCGTGCATCCTCTGTAGTGCAGGCATTGCAAAATAAATATAATGTCGATCCAAAACGTTTAACAGCAGGAGGCCGCGGCGAATACAATCCGATTGCTGATAACAGTACGGAAGCCGGTAAAATTAAGAACCGGCGGACGCAAATTATAATCACACCAAAATTGGATCAGTTTATGGATCTGATAGGAAAAGCACCAGATAAGCAGTAATAAAAAATTTGGATTACTCTTGCAAAAGGCTGTCTCTAAAATTTGAGGCAGCCTTTTGTTTTTATGGTTAATATTTCAGCATTAATTGATTATGATGCGCCAGCCAGAAAATCTTTATAACTATACTTCTTTTATCGGGTAAAAATTAGTAACTAAAAACGGCTTTACTGTTTTGCAGTAAGGCCGTTTTTAGTGATTATCGAAATTATATTCTTACGTCAATTTACGTTTTACTTCCACGTTTTCATAAGCTTCAACAATATCACCAACTTCAATATTATTAAAATTGTTGATGTTTAAACCGCATTCGTAATTAGCGTTTACTTCTTTTACATCATCTTTATAACGTTTTAAAGAGGCTAATTCGCCAGTATAAATCACAACGCCGTCACGCACAATCCTGATTTTACTGTTTCGGGTGATTTTACCATCCAGTACCATACAACCAGCAATTGTTCCAACTTTACTGATTTTAAAGGTTTCGCGGATTTCTACGTTGGCAACAATTTTTTCTTCAAATGTTGGAGCCAACATACCTTCCATTGCGGTTTTGATTTCGTTGATGGCATCGTAAATGATAGAATATAAACGAATATCTATTTGCTCTTGCTCAGCCAATTTACGTGCGCTACCGGAAGGACGGACTTGGAAGCCGATAATGATTGCATCAGATGCGGAAGCAAGCAATACATCAGATTCGGATATTTGTCCAACTGCTTTAGAAATAATGTTAACTTGAATTTGTTCTGTTGAAAGTTTCAATAAAGAATCGGAAAGTGCCTCGATAGAACCGTCCACATCACCTTTAACAATGATGTTTAGTTCCTTAAAGTTTCCGATAGCTAAACGACGGCCAATTTCATCAAGTGTAATATGTTTTTGTGTACGCAAACCTTGTTCCCGTTGTAATTGCAAACGTTTATTGGCAATTTCCCTGGCTTCAACTTCACTTTCCATAGAGTTGAACTTGTCCCCAGCGGTTGGGGCACCTTGCATACCCAATACTTGTACGGGCGTTGATGGACCGGCTTCTTCTACCCGCTGTCCGCGTTCGTTGGTTAAAGCTTTGACACGTCCGCTGTAACAACCTGCCAAAATCGGATCGCCTACCCTTAGTTTTCCTGCCTGAACTAAAACAGTAGTAACAATACCACGGCCTTTGTCTAAAGCAGCTTCTATCACTGTTCCTACCGCACGTTTATTTGGGTTGGCTGTTAATTCTAATAATTCTGCCTCCAATAATACTTTTTCAAGCAAAGCATCTACGTTTAAACCTGTCTTAGCAGAAATTTCTTGTGCCTGATATTTTCCGCCCCAATCTTCCACCAAAATATTCATGGCTGCTAATTGCTCGCGTATTTTATTGGCGTTTGCACCTGGCCGGTCAATTTTATTAAAAGCGAAAATGATAGGCGCATTTGCTGCCTGGGCGTGATTGATCGCTTCCCGCGTTTGAGGCATCACACTATCATCCGCAGCAATAACAATAATTACAATATCAGTTACCTGGGCACCACGGGCACGCATCGCTGTAAAAGCTTCGTGGCCTGGCGTATCCAGGAATGTTATTTTCTTTTGATTTTCTAAAGTAACTTCATAAGCACCAATGTGTTGCGTAATTCCACCTGCTTCACCGGCAATTACATTGGTTTTGCGGATAAAATCCAGCAACGATGTTTTACCATGATCTACGTGACCCATAATCGTAACGATCGGTGCACGAGATATTAAGGTATCGGCAGCATCTGCTTCATCTAAACTGCCTTCTTCATCCTGCGGTTTAACAAATTCAACTTCATAACCAAACTCGTCAGCTACGATAGTTAGGGTTT
This sequence comes from uncultured Mucilaginibacter sp., assembly GCA_964657505.1. Taxonomy (GTDB): domain Bacteria; phylum Bacteroidota; class Bacteroidia; order Sphingobacteriales; family Sphingobacteriaceae; genus Mucilaginibacter_A. The sequence goes on along the minus strand of CAZZVO010000017.1, from coordinate 13,694 downwards.
CTGCATCTAAACGTTGATTGATGGAAACGAACAAACCAAGGCTCATGCAAGTAGAAATGATCTGGGTTACAGATACATCCATCATGGAAGCTAATTCGTTTGCTGTTACAAACTCGGTAACTTTTAGAATTTTAGACTGCAATTGCTGCTCCATTGCTGCATCTTCTGCAGAGGAAGCATAATCATCCCGTTTTTGACGGCGAAGCTTAGAACGTTGCGCGAACTTGCTGGATTTACCGGCACCGCTTAAACGGGCTAAAGTGGCTTTAATCTGATCTTGAATTTCCTTTTCTGTAGGCTCTTCTTTTGGTCCACCTGCCGTTACTGGCCTGTTATTACCGTGTGTGTTACGGTTATCAGGACGGTTATTATTAGTGTTGCCGTTATTTCTGTTAAACGGCGGGCGATTGTTGTTGCCGCCAGGATGTTGGTTAGCCTGACCAGGCGCACGAGAACCTGGTGAATTAGTACCTTGATTACCCGAAGGCTGGTTAGTATGCGGCGGCTGACCTGGTGTATTTTCCTTACGCTTACGTTTTCTTTTCTGATCGGCAGCACTGTTATTTCCTGTATTAGAGGAAGATGCAACAGGCTGGTCTTTACGTTTTGAAGGATTAACAGGCAAAGTCATCCGGCCAATCACATTCGGACCAGTTAACCGGTCTGCACGTGCCCTGATCACTTCAGATTCTGCCGGGGCTGTTTCTTCTTCCGAAATATGTTCTACCTCAACTGTTACAGATGCTTGCGATACGGCTGCTTCTGGTTTTTTTACTTCCTGAACCTCAGCAGCAACTGGCGTGGTAACAACAGGCTGTGCCGCTTCTGCTTGAGGTGCTTCTTTTACAACCTCTTTTTCTACAACTTCCGGTTGCTTTTCAACAACTGGCGTTGCAATTACAAGTTCTGGTTGTTTTTGTTGTACAAGTTCAGGCTGGGCAACAGGTTTTTCTACCTCTGGCTTAACTTCGACAACTATATTTTCAACTGGTTTTACTTCTTGTTTAGGTGCTTCTTTTACCACCTCTTTTTCCTGACGGCCTCTGCCATTAAGGTCGTTCAAATTCATTTTGCCTACAACTTTTACGCCTGGCAAAGAAGAATCATCTTTTGTATTTTGGACTTGGGTAGTTCTTGAAGTATCAGTATAATTATTATTATTTTTAACTAACACATCATGGTGATCGACGTCTTTACCATGAAAAGCGGTCTGTTTTTCAGCAACATGTACCGCTTCTTCCTTCCTGATTTTTCCGATGCTGATTTGTTTAGCCTCTTCTTTTATGTTTTTATCGCCTTGAAACTCTTTCAAAAGAGCTTCATACATGTTGGCGTCTAATTGAGTAGTTGGTTTATTTTCTACTTTATAACCTTTTCCACCAAGAAACCCAACAATAGTACTGGTGCCTATATTTAGCTCTTTTGCTGCTTTAAATAATTTTATCGATTTGTCTTCTGACATTTAATATTTTTTCTGCGCTTTTACACAAAAGTACATTTTTTTAATTTGTTAATTTGATTTTATTCAAATTCTGACTGTAATATTGACAGAACTTCCTTGATCGTTTCTTCTTCCAGGTCTGTACGTTTAACTAAATCATCTACGCTAAGGTTTAAAACTGATTTGGCAGTATCTAAGCCGATACGCTTAAACTCATCCAAAATCCAGCCATCAATTTCGTCAGAAAATTCTTCAATGTCCACATCTTCTTCACGTTCGTCAACTTCGCGGTAAACATCTATTTCATAACCCGTCAATTTACCTGCCAGTTTTATGTTGTGTCCGCCGCGGCCTATTGCCAAAGAAACCTGATCAGGTTTTAAATAAACTGCCGCCGTCTTTTTTTCGTCATCCAATTTGATGGAAGTGATTTTTGCCGGAGACAATGCACGCTGCACATAAAGCGATAAATTATTAGTGTAGTTGATTACATCGATGTTTTCGTTTTTCAATTCGCGCACAATGCCGTGTATCCGCGAACCTTTCATCCCAACACAAGCGCCAACGGGATCGATACGGTCATCGTAAGATTCTACGGCTACTTTTGCCCTTTCACCTGGTTCACGCACTATTTTTTTGATGGTGATCAACCCGTCAAATATTTCCGGAACCTCCATTTCGAACAAACGCTGCAAAAACTCCGGCGCAGTACGCGAAATGATAATTTTCGGATTGCTGTTCATCATATCCACTTTATGGATCACTGCACGCACAGAATCGCCTTTTTTAAAGTAATCTGCCGGGATTTGTTCTGTTTTCGGAAGCAAAAGTTCGTTGCCTTCATCATCCAAAATCAAGGCTTCTTTTTTCCAAACCTGGTAAACTTCGCCGGTTACAATCTCGCCAACGCGGTCTTTATATTTTTTGTAGATCTCGTCTTTTTCCAATTCTAAAACTTTGGAAACCAACGTTTGGCGGGCAGCCAGAATTGCACGTCGACCAAAACTTTCCAGCGTAACCAGCTCGATATGCTCATCGCCAACTTCCAAATCCGGATCGATCAGTTTTGCTTCTGCCAGTTCTATTTCCAGATCATCATCTTCAGAAAAACCATCTTCCATTACCATTCTTGTCCGCCAGATTTCCAAATCGCCATTGTCAGTATTTACGATTATGTCGCAATTTTCATCCGTTCCGTATTTTTTCCTGATCATACTCCTCAAAACATCTTCCATCACACTCATCATTGTTGGCCGGTCGATGTTCTTGAAATCTTTAAATTCCTGAAAAGAATCAATTAAATTTAAGTTGCTCATTTTTTACTATGATTATTTTTTGTTTCAACTTGCTTTTACTCATTTTTTAGGTGATAAAAACAGTATGTAAATTTTTATTTGAATGATATTAAAACGATTGCTTCGTTAAGTTGATTGTAGTTTAACCGCGTTTCTGCTAACGTAGCTTTTTTGCCTTTTACAGCTATTTTTTCTTCTATTAAAATGCCTTCTTCATCGGCAGCTAACAATTTGCCTTCTTTTTTACTGCCATCGGTTAACTTCAACTGTAGGTTTCGGTCAACGTTTTTTTGAAATTGCCTGACGGATTTTAATGGAAAATCAACGCCCGGAGAAGAAACTTCCAAATTATAAGCCTGTTCAATTACGTTTTCCTCTTCCAAATGAAAGCCAACGTGCCTGCTGATGGCTGCACAATCTGCAATGCCAATGCCCTGGTCGCCATCTACCAGTACGATTAATTTTCCGTTTAGATGCATTTTTACATCTACTAAAAACAGTTCGGGCCGGTCGCTAATTTTCTCTTCTACCAGGTTTTTTACCCGCTCTTCAACACTCATTTTCCGAAATTAACGGTTAAAAGAAAAGAGGGGACAATGTCCCCTCTTTTCGTAATCGACGCAAATATATATAAATTATTTAACAGTCAAGCTTTTAATACAATCCGCATGTTGATTGCGCGGTAGAATTGCAGATACTGTTTTTACCGCATAAAAATTAGCACGGAAACTTAATTATGATAATTTTGCAATTGATACTTACTGATATGAGATTTATAATAGAAATTTTATTGACTGGTTTAGCTGTTTTTATAGCCGCACATGTAATTCCTGGCGTGCATGTAGATGGTTATTTAACAGCCGTTTTAGCTGGTATTTTGTTAGCCGTAGTCAATGCAACAATTGGTTTGTTACTGCGGATACTTACTTTTCCTATTAATATTTTAACGTTAGGGTTGATATCCTTTGTGATCAGCGTTTGTATGGTTTTGCTGGTTTCCAGGATCATGACTGGTTTTAGCGTTCATGGCTTTTTAACTGCCGCGCTGTTTGCAATTGTGCTGGCTGTGTTAAAAATGATATTTGGCGCTTTTGAAAAAAACTAAGCTGATTATTCTGCCAGCAACTGGTTGATCAATGTTTCAAACTCGTGCGTAAATTCGGTGTAGTAATCGCCTGTTCCCGGACCGCTAAAACCGGTATGAATCTTCCGCACGTCGCCTTTTTTATCAATAATAATCGTTGTTGGAAAAGCAACAAAAGCGGATAATGCGGGCAAACTTTTACCAGCTTCATTTTTGTTATTGGTGTAACCGGTAACCAGCATATCATAAGGAGCGCCAAAACGGTTTTTCAACTGTTCGATGTTCTTTTTAGATGTGGCAAAATCCGTAGTACGCTCGTAAGCCAAACCCAAAACCTCTACTCCTTTTACATGGTATTTTTTGTAGAAGCTGGTTAAATATGCCGTTTCGTCCATACAATTCGGGCACCAGGAACCCATAAATTGTAAAATAACCACCTTGTTTTTAAATTGGTTATCTGTTAAAGAAACCGGCTTTTTATCCAAATCCGGAAACGTAAAATCAAGCTTTTTATAACCCGGCTTTAAAACGGTAATCGAATACGCGTCCGGTAATTTGGCGTTTTCATCTTTCGTTGCGTTCCATAAACTTACGGAAGATGCACCTGCGTAAAATTTTCCGTTGGTAATGGTTTTTTCGTTGCTGATTTTCCCCGTAAACAAAAAAGCGTGCGAACCATCAAAGCACGACAAGTTTAAATCATCGCCCGAAACCGTTCCTTGCAAAAAGCGGTAATCGCCGGTTGTGGTTAAAAATGTGCCGGTAATGTCATTTCCGTTTTGCTTGAATTCGCCAACAGTTACGTCTTTATTTTGCAAATCTTCATCGGTAAAAACAGCAGACCATCTCCCAGAAACATTAAATTTTGGTTTTTCGGGAGAAGAAAAGAAACGCCAGGAAACATTTGCCTCCGCAGAAAACGGGATCAGCACATCGCGATTACCAAGATGCCGCACCCAATTCCCGTTAAGCGAATTTGATTGTATAGCAGCGCGGATCTCTGTATCAAACAAAGGCATTTTTATAAAAACCGAATCGCCCTGAATAATAATGTTGTTTACTTTGAACCTTTCTTTTCCGTTGATGATCGTCATTAACTTTTTGCCGGCACTGTCTTTCACCTCAAAATTAAAAGGAATATATTGGCCGGAAGCTGTTTTTAATTTGGCCAGCCAAATGCCGTTTTTCAAAACCTCCGCATGATTGAATGAGCTGAAGATAAAGCACAAACCAGCGATGACCGACAGATAAATTAGTTTAAGTTTCATGATGACAATTTTTGATCGTTTTGTTTTAAAATCAGCCGATACTTCTTTTACCGGGTAAAAAACTACAAGCTCTCTTGTATCTTTTTGATGATGTTGGAGCTGGAGTTATTATCTAAATAAGGTATCAATTCCACTTTTCCGCCGTGTTCTAAAACCCAGTTGGCGCCTGCAATATCTGCTACTTTGTAATCTCCGCCTTTTACCAACACATCCGGATTGATGGATTGGATGAGGTTTTCGGGCGTATCTTCTTCAAAAATCACCACTAAATCTACAAAATGCAAAGCCGCTAAAATTAGCGCGCGGCCATCTTCATTTTGTATTGGCCTGCCTGCAGCTTTTAACCGCCGCACAGAAGCATCAGAATTTAGGCCGACAATCAATCGGTTGCCAAAAGAAGCGGCACCAGCCAAACTGATGATGTGCCCGGCATGTAAAATATCAAAGCAGCCGTTTGTAAAAACAATTTTTTGCCCGGTGATGCGCCATGCTGCAATGGCAGATTTTGCCAGTTTTACATCAACTATTTTTCTTTTGATAACGGATAATTTATCCAACATTTTTACAATAATTTATTGTTGTTGTCCGGGAAAACCAAAATTGGTTCGTAAACTTTTGCTTCTTCTATCGGCAAAAAACCGTACGACATGATGATTACGATATCGCCAACTTGTGCCAACCGCGCTGTTGCACCGTTTAAACAAACCGTGCCCGAACCGCGTGCCCCTTTTATGGCATAAGTTTCGAAACGTGCACCATTGTTATTGTTTACAACCTGCACACGCTCGTTGGCAATAATATTTGCGGCATCCAGCAGGTCTTCGTCAATGGTAATGCTGCCAACATAATTTAATTCGGCCTGCGTTATTTTAACACGATGAATTTTAGATTTTAAAAGCTGGATAACCATACAGCAAAGTTAATATTGATTTAGGTTTATCATGAAACAGCTTCTTCAACTTAAAATCATATTATCAATCAATCGTGTTTGGCCAACTTTGGCTGCCAATAATGCAATTGTGCCTTTGTTTGGATCGGTAAGATCGTTATCCAAATCATCCATGTTTACAATCTCCAGGTATTCTAAATTTACTTCTGGTTCATTATTAATTATTTCTACAGCTTCTTGCAAAGTTTCTGCCGATGCTTCTTTTACATACCTTTTTTTAAGTTGATACAAAGCACGCGACAACACCAGCGCATGTTTTCTATCTTCTGCGGATAAATGAATGTTCCTGGAACTCATAGCCAATCCATCTGCTTCGCGGATGATTGGGCACATCACTAATTTTACCGGCAGCTTTTTCAGTTCCACCATTTTCTCGATCACCCGCACCTGCTGGAAATCTTTTTGTCCGAAAAAAGCCAAATTTGGTTTTACAGCCACAAAAAGTTTGTAAACAATCTGCATCACACCCTGATAATGGCCTGGCCGGAATTTCCCTTCCAAACGATGTTCTATTGGGCCGATATCCAAATGCCAATACTCTTTTTGCGGGTACATTTCTTTTACATCCGGCATAAACAAAATGTCGCATTCGGCCTGTTGCAGTTTTTTTAGATCAGCTTCTATTGGCCGCGGGTATTTTTCCAGATCGGCAGCATTTGTAAACTGCGTTGGGTTAACAAATATGCTGCAAACAACAATTTCGGTTTGTTCTTTTGCTTGCCCGATTAAAGAAAGATGGCCGTTGTGCAAAGCGCCCATTGTGGGCACAAGCCCCACTTGCTTTGTTTCGCTTTGCTGTTTTTGCAGATAGTTTTGCAAACCTGCAACCGTTTTAATAATTTCCAAGTGTTTAGATTAATTTGAGGCCAAAGTAGGGCATTTGATTAAAATATACTACTATGTGCTTGGATAATTGATTGATTAATCCTAAGATAATGCATATCTTTGTCGCCTCAATTGTAAATTCCTTTACATATAATTAACACGATCAAAGATGAGTAAATCGAAACTTTTGTTTATTACACAAGAAATGTCGCCTTTTCTTGAACTTTCTAAAATCTCCGAAATCACCCGTCAACTTCCGCAAGCCATGCAGGAAAAAGGATTTGAGATCAGGATTTTGATGCCACGGTTTGGAAACATTAATGAACGAAGGAACCGTTTACACGAGGTGATCCGCCTTTCGGGAATGAACATCATTATTGATGATAACGACAATCCGTTGATTATTAAAGTTGCTTCTATCCCATCTGCCAGGATGCAGGTTTATTTTCTGGATAACGAAGAGTACTTCCAGCGCAAATACGTTTTCAGTGATAAAGAAGAAAAATTTTATGCCGATAACGATGAGCGCATGGTGTTTTTTTGCAAAGGTGCATTAGAAACTGTGAAGAAGTTAGGCTGGGCACCGGATATTATCCATTGCCATGGCTGGATGACATCTTTGGTTCCGGCTTACGTTAAAACCAGTTATAAAGATGACCCTACTTTTAAAAACTCCAAAGTAATATACTCCTTTTATAACAACAATTTTAGCGAGACCTTGAGTGCTGGTTTTTTAAATAAAGCAGTGATGAACGGTATGACCGAAAAACACTTGGAAGCGTTTAAAGATGGCAACAGTTTAGCTTTAGATAACGGTGCTTTACAGTATGCAGATGCGGTTGTTATAGGAAGTAACGAGGTTAACCCAGAACTGTTAAATAATGTTAAAAAGGCTGGCAAACCGGTTTTGGATTACAATTTAACACTTGATTCGGAAAATTTTTACAACTTTTACGAAGAAATTACCAATGACGAATTGGTACATGTTGCATAAGATTTGATCGTATATGAAATTTGTTAAAACAGACTTATTAACTTTGTTGATAAGTCTTTTTATTTTAAGCAGTTGTAAAAAACCTGATGCCGTTGGATTGGCAATAGACCCTGCACAAGTAATCAACGGTACTTTGATTGATACGGTATCTATCAACACTACCACTTTAAAAGACGATAGCGTTGTTACTACTAACCTTACAAACAGTTCCAGCCAGGCTATATCTATACTTGCTTACTACAAAGACCCTGTTTTTGGTACAACAGAGGCTAACATGGCTTTGTCTTTAGGTACGCCCGGCGGTGCTGCATTTACTAAACCTGTTGGCACTGTTACCATAGATTCTGCTATTGTTGTATTACGTTACGCGCATGGATTTTATGGTGATACTTCTTCTACTAACTATAAAATAAATGTTTATCAACTGGCCGAACAACCCTTAAACCAGCTTTATTATAACAACAAAGTTTGGTCGTTTAACCCTGCTGTCATTGGTACACGCACGTTTCATGCTCTTCCAAATGATAGTCTCCATGTTATTACGATCGTAACAGGTGCAAAGGATACTTTATTAAAAATACCACCGCAAATTAGGGTGCCACTAAGTACCTCTTTTGTAAGCAGTGCTATTTTTAATGCCGATTCTTTAAAGCTAATTGGGACAGAAGCTTTTAAAAGATATTTTAAAGGCCTTTATTTCAGTATGGATAAAGCAGGAACAACCGGCGGACCTGGAGGTAATTTTTATATTCTCCCTGATTCTAGCAGCGTGAATGTTTATTACAAAAATGTTAGCGGCACAACAATAGATACGGTTATGGCATCTTTTCCTTTTTCGGGGACTTTTGCCTCACAGATAAAGCATGATTATACCGGGACTGTTATCCCTGCGGCATTAAGCAATACAAAATCATCTGGTACTGTTTACATACAAGGGTTGGCTGGGTTAAGGACTAAAATTAGTTTCCCTTATCTCGCAACTAACGTAAAACAGTTGTTGGGTAATGCTGCTTTAAACCGAGCCGAATTGATTGTAACACCTGTCGCCGGTACACAGATTTATCCTTTTTTACCCGCGCCAAAACTTACTATGTATCGTTATAACATTGCCAAACAGCGTATTTTAATCCCTGATGCCAACGCTGGAGACCGCAGATATTTATCGCCTCTTATTTTTGGTGGTTATTATGATCCAACTAAAAACGAGTATCATTTTGTGATTACGGGGTACATACAAGATTTAATTTCGGGTAATGCTATTGATTACGGTACCTTTCTTGCGGCATCCGATTATTATAATACTACGTCTATCGAATATAGCACTGGTTCTGTCCGCAGTGCTGGAAGATTGGTTGCAGGGGGAGATAAAACTTCAAGCTATAGAATGAAACTAAACATCATTTACACCCCTGCGATAGTTAAGTAAGCAACAACAGCGTTTTATTTGTAAAGCTTCTTTTATGTGTGGAATTGTTGGCTATATCGGTTATAGAGACGCTTATCCTATTCTAATTAAAGGTTTGCACCGCTTAGAATACCGCGGTTACGACAGTGCAGGCGTTGCCTTATTAGACCAGGAGCTTAAAGTCTATAAAAAGGCCGGAAAAGTTAGTGACCTCGAAAATTTTGTAAAAGATATTCCCATGAAAGGTACGGCCGGGATGGGTCATACACGCTGGGCTACTCATGGTGCACCATGCGACCGCAACTCGCACCCGCACTCTTCCGGTAACCGAAAACTGACTATCATCCACAATGGCATCATTGAGAATTATGGTACGATAAAAGAAGCATTGATCGAAAAAGGCCACGAATTTAAAAGTGATACCGATACCGAAGTCTTGGTCCATCTAATCGAAAATATTCAGGAAGAAACAAACCTCGACATCAAAGAAGCTGTTCGCGTTGCTTTAACACAAGTGATTGGTGCTTATGCTATCGTGATCATGAGCAGCGAGGAATCGGACTTGCTGATTGCCGCACGTAAAGGCAGCCCGATGGTAATTGGCGTTGGAAAAGGCGAATATTATATTGCTTCGGATGCCACACCTATTGTAGAATATACCAAAAACGTTATCTACCTAAACGATAATGAGATTGCTATTGTCAGCAGGAACAATTTGCTGATCAAGAGTATAGACAATATCGTTCAAACACCTTATGTACACGAACTGGAGCTAAAACTCGAAATGCTAGAAAAAGGCGGTTTCGACCATTTTATGCTGAAAGAAATTTACGAGCAGCCACGTTCTGTACGGGATTGTATGCGCGGCCGTATTTATCCGCAGCAAGGGCGTGTGCAATTAGGCGGCTTAAAAGAGTATGCCGAAAAGCTCAAAAACATTGATCGTATTATCATTGTTGCCTGTGGAACTTCCTGGCACGCCGGTTTGGTTGGCGAGTATTTGATTGAAGAATACGGCCGTGTTCCGGTGGAAGTAGAATACGCTTCCGAATTTCGTTACCGCAACCCTATCATTTCCGAAAAAGACTTGATCATTGCCATTTCACAATCTGGTGAAACTGCGGATACCATGGCTGCTTTAGAATTGGCCAAGAGCAAAGGAGCAACTATTTTTGGTGTTTGTAATGTGGTTGGCGCATCCATTCCGCGCATTACCGATGCTGGCGTTTACACACACGCAGGCCCGGAAATCGGAGTTGCTTCAACCAAAGCGTTTACTGGTCAGGTTACTGTTTTAACACTAATTGCTTTTTACATTGCGCAATTAAAAGGGACTGTTAGCCAAAGTAAACTGATTACTTTATTAACAGAGTTAAACGAAATCCCGGATTTAATTGAGCAGGCTTTAAAACACAACGAAGAAATTAAAATCATTTCCGAAAAATTTAAAGCCGCCAGAAATTTTCTATTTCTCGGCCGGGGAAGTGCTTTTCCGGTTGCTTTAGAAGGTGCCTTAAAACTGAAAGAAATTTCATACATCCACGCAGAAGGTTATCCTGCCGCAGAAATGAAACATGGTCCGATTGCTTTGATTGATGAAGAAATGCCGGTCGTTTTTATCGCTACAAAGCATTCTTCATACGAAAAAGTAATGAGCAATATCCAGGAAGTTAAAGCACGTGGCGGACAAGTTATTGCGATTGTGACCGATGGCGATACAGAAGTGAAGAAAATGGCTGATCATGTGATCGAGATCCCTCAAACAGACGAGGCTTTTTTGCCTTTATTGGCAACAATCCCGCTGCAATTGCTGGCTTACCATATTGCGGTAATGCGTGGCTGTAATGTTGATCAACCACGTAATTTGGCAAAATCGGTGACGGTGGAATAGGTTTGAGGTAAGAGGTTTGGGGTGAAAAATGTAATTTCCTATTTTAGTTTTAACTTTAGGGTCGACTCATACCTCAAACTCCACACCTGAAATTCACCTAAATGAAAAAGCTGATACTGTTTTTACCCCTATTATTTTTACTGAACCTTGGTTTTGCGCAACTTTCGCCGAGGCAGCAATATCCGGGCTTGTTTGAAGCCGTACAGTTAAACAGCATTTATCCGGATAATAAAACTTTCGTTGATGCTATCCCAAAGCAAGACCCGAAGCAGATCATCCAGGAATACAATGCGCAAAAGGATCAGCCCAGCTTCGACCTAAAATCTTTTGTACAGGCACATTTTAACGAACCAGTTTCGGGAAGCAATAACTTTAAAAGCGATATGAACGCTGGTATCCGCGAACATATTGATACACTTTGGCAAGTGCTTTATCGTCGGCACGACACCGTTTCCAAAGGTTCCTTGCTTCTTTTACCGCATAATTTTATTGTTCCCGGCGGCCGTTTCCGCGAAACTTATTATTGGGACACTTACTTCACGATGCTGGGTTTGCAGGAAAGCCATAAAGCGCAACTGATCCGCGATATGGTAGATAATTTTGCTTACCTGCTCGATCATTTCGGTCATATCCCAAACGGAACGCGTACTTATTATTTAAGCCGGAGTCAGCCACCGTTTTTTTCGATGATGCTGGATATTCTGGCCAAAGATGAAGGCGACCAGGTTTACGCCCGTTATCAACCCGAATTGTTAAAAGAATACGCTTATTTTATGCAAGGCGCTGCTAATCTGAAAGTTGGGACAGCTTACAAATTGGCCGTAAAAATGCCGCAAGGCGAGATTTTGAACCGTTATTGGGACGACAGCGACCAGCCGCGCGAGGAATCGTACAAAGAAGATGTGGCTTCCGGCAAACTAACCAACCAGGATTTATCAACTTATTATCGCAACATTCGTGCAGCGGCGGCTTCCGGCTGGGATTTTAGCAGTCGCTGGTTTGATGCTTCCCAAAAACTGAATTCGATCCAAACTACTCAAATTATTCCGGTTGATTTAAACTGTTTGTTGTATCACCTGGAAAACTCAATTGCGCAATCTTATGCTGTACAAGGCAACAAAAGCAAGCAAAGTTTTTACCTGGTAAAAGCAGCACAACGCAAAAAAGCGATCCTGAAATATTGCTGGAACGAACAAGCTGGCTGGTTTCTGGATTATAACTGGCAGCAAAAAAAGCAATCACCGGTAGAAACATTGGCTGGAACATTTCCATTGGAATTTAACATTGCTACAGATGCACAAGCTTCCAGCGTAGCCAAAAAACTTGAAACTAAATTTTTGAAACCAGGCGGATTAGTAACAACCATCAACCGAACCGGTCAGCAATGGGATGCGCCAAATGCCTGGGCACCGCTGCAATATATTGCCATTGATGGTTTAACAAAATATCAACAAGATGCTTTGGCCAAAACCATTGCCGTACGCTGGATCGAAACCAACATCCGTGTATTCAAAGAAACCGGCAAGCTGATGGAAAAGTACAACGTACTGGATACGCAACTAAAAGCTGGCGGTGGCGAATATCCGTTGCAGGATGGATTTGGCTGGACGAATGGTGTTTTATTGAATTTGATGAATCGGTATCAGGGGAAATGATGCTGTTTTTATCGAGTGATTTTTGGTGTGAAGGTTATCCTGAACTTGTTTCAGGATTTCTCTTCAAAGGTCGAAACCTTTCTGACGGGATGCCGAAACAAGTTCTGCATGACAATCTGCTGGAACTAACTAATTGGCCAGGATTTGTAATCCCACATTTTAGAGCTATGGATTTTCAATTCATCAAAATAAACACGGATAAAAACAGCATCACCGATTCATCACCAATTTCGTAACCACCAAATCACCAACTTTCTTACCATATTCATGTGCCACCATGCAGGAATTATGAAAGTGCAAGCCGCCATAAAAACGCGCCCAGTTGTTTTCTTCTGCGGCTGCGCGAAACGAAGCGAACTTGCGGCTTTTAATGCCAAACTCGTTTTCGCTTGAATCTACATAAGCCAGATTATCCCCAAAAACGCTGGTTAGAGCTTCGGCAGCAGCCGAAGAAATGGTAGAATGGCCGCAAGTGTATTCCGGGAAGGGTGGCGTTTGCAGCATCGGTCGCCAATCTGGATCGATCAGTTTATCGATCACCGTTTCTGGCCGTACGGTTTTGTAATAATATTTCGCGTCCCATGATTGTATAAAACCATCAAACAAAGCAATTGCTGTTTTAGCATAAGCACAAACCGTTTTGTTGTAATCAGCTTTTGATTTTTCGGCAGCAATTCCAACAATGCTCATCCAATGTCCGGGCGGCGAAAACTTTTTGGTGCCAAATTGAATATGCCCATTTACATTTAGTTTGAAAGGATTATCGTCCCAGAAATTTGCCATGTGGCGTTGGTCGTCGGTTAAATGCTCGGTGGCATTTTTAATCAGCATCACTTCCTTGTAGTACATACTGTTTTTATCGGTCATATTATAAACCGGCGGCGGCG